>SCVQ01000584.1 GCA_004296865.1 Nitrospirota bacterium | reverse complement strand
CTGAGCGCGAAAATAGCTTGTTTTTCCGTAAAGTTTAACCATTATATGAAGACTTGGCCGGAGCGTCAAGGAAAGCCGTCAAACCTGAAAAGCGCTGCCGGCCTTGCGGACGGCGTTGCGCCCCATTTGTTAGGGCCAATGGCCTACCAGTTCAAGACGGGCTAGGCCTTCTTTCGGGCAAGGTGGGCCTTCTGGCAAGTTGCATTAATATCCAAGAAGTTATACGATTCGACGCAGGTGCTGAGCGCCTCAGATTTGGGGAATTTGGAAATTGACAATCTCCGCGGCGCTTTGCTAGACTCGACCACTCAAAAGTAGTGGTGGGGATGAGGTTTTCCATCGGTTCAGCAGCAATAATCAGGCGGTAAAAACAGACGGTAAAAAATCACCGGCTGCCCCGTAACGGGGTCGCAGACGGCACATAGAGGGAGGCAACCCATGAGTCTCGATTACGTGAAGTTCTCGCCCGGCTTCGAGAAGTTCATGCCCAAGGAATACAAGGACATGGTCGAGCACGGTCCCTTCGGCAAGAAGACGACCGTCTCACAAATGGGCAGCTTCAAGGAGATTCTTGAAGAGCACCCCATGTGCGCGGGTTGTGCGATGACGCTGTTCATCAGGCTGGCCATGATCTCGTTCCCTAATCCGGAAGATACGATCACGGTCGGGACGGCCGGCTGCGGGCGACTTGCTATTTCGCAAGCGGCGATCCCCTTCGTGTATGGCAACTATGGGGACCAGAACGGCGTGGCCAGCGGGCTGTCGCGCGGCCTGCGACTCCGGTTCGGCGACAAGCCCAAGGATGTGGTCGTGATGGCCGGGGACGGTGGCACGGCTGACATCGGCTTTGCCCAGACCCTCCATTCGTGGATCCGCAAGGAGAAGTTCACCACGATCATGCTGGACAACGAAGTCTACGGCAACACCGGCGGGCAGGAGAGCGGCATGACCAGCCGGGGCGCCGTGCTCAAGATGGCTCCGCTCGGAAAGAAATTCGAGAAGATGGATATGGTCGGGATGGCGAAGGTCGCCGGCTGCGTATACGTGGCGACGGTCGTGCCGAACAACCCGCGGCGGGTCGAGAGCGTGATCAAGAAAGCGGTGCTGATCGCCCGCGAAGTGGGGCCGACCTACATCCAGGCCTACACCTCTTGCAACATCGAGTACGCGATTCCCACGGACAAAGTGATGGAAGACGCCAAGAACGTCGAAGACGACCGGTATAAGTTCTCCGAGTACATTTCCGACGAGGCCAAGCAGTACCTCGCCGAGCGGTACGGCTACAAGGAATTCCTTCCGAAGCCGGCGGCCGCGGTCACGCAAGCCTAGCGCGGGTCCGGGCGCGCGTCGTCACGGTAACAAGACTCAGAGCAGAGAGGAGCGGCAATGGCAAAACGCTTCAACATTCGGATGGCCGGCGTCGGCGGGCAAGGAGTCGTCACCGGCTCGCACATCCTCAGCACGGCCGTCATCAATGCGGGCGGGGAAAGCACGATCGTTCCGTTCTACGGCTCCGAGAAGCGCATGGCGCCGGTGGAAAGTTACGTCCGCGTGTCGGACGAGCCGATCTACGAGATCGGGGAGATCACGTTCCCGCACATCATCATCATCTTTCACCCGCAGGTCATCACGCACGGCAAGTCCTATACGATGCCGTTCTATTTCGGGCTGAAAGAGGAGGGGGTGTGCCTCATCAACAACGACGGGCCCATGAAGTTGCATAAGGATCAGGCGCGCGAGCTGGAAGAGCGCCGCGCCCGCATGTTCTACCTGCCGGCCACCAAACTATCGCTGGAGGTGGCGGGCATGGACCTGGCGACCAATATGGCGCTGATGGGCGCGATCGGCTGTATTACGGGCTTGACCACCATCGAGGCGCTGGAGCAGGCCGTCAAGGATCGTTTCCTCGGCAAGGGCTTCGTCGTATCGGGCGGCACGGCGGCCCTGGACAGCGTCGTGGAGCGGAAGTTCAAGAAGAAGCAGGAGTTGATCGATAAAAACGTGGCGGTGATCAAGGCCGGCTGGGACTTTGCGGCCCAGCATGGCTGGGATGAAGTGAGCAAGGCCGTCAAGAAGGCCGAGGCTGTCGCGGCGGCCGCCGCCGCTCGGGTTTGACCGTAACAGAAAAGAGGCTGTCATGTACCTCGTAGCCGATATCGACGTCGACATCTGTGCGCAGACCAGTTGTAAGCTCTGTACCCAGTTTTGTCCCGAGGCCAACACGATCCTTTACAACAGCGAGATCGGCAAGGACAAGGGGTACAAGTACGGCGCGGCCTATGTGGCGGTGGACCGCTGCAAAGGCTGTGCGCAGTGCGTCTGGGTCTGCGATAATATGGCGAAGCACCACGCGATCAAGATGATCATGATTGACCAGCTGCCCAAGGCTGCCATCACCGACAACGTGACCTACGGCGAGAAGAGTACCACCGCGGTGTTGACCAGTCCGATGGTCGGGTAAAGGGGGATGGAATTCGTGGAGACGACGCAGCAGAAACAAGAACGCATCATCGTGCCCGGTCCTGCCGGGTTTCACCCCCCTTCGGCCGCCCAGTTGGGTGTTGCCCTGCCTGATTCCGGACAAGGGCTCATGTATGGGATTTTGGAGCCCAATGAGGAGAAGGTGATCGAGGAGATCGCCCGCACGATGCTCACCAGCCAGAACGCCACCATCTTTCCGGGTCCGATGGTGCTCTGGGCTTGGAACCAACATGCCGTCGAGAAGGCCAAGGCGGTCCTGGAGATCGCGGCCCAGATTCCCGACGTACTCATTATCCCGATGCCGGATTACCGGCCCAAATACCCGAAGATCGATCCGGAAGAGGTCATCAACCCGAACCATCCGAATCTGACGATCTGGGGCAACAAGATCGAAGCCTGCATCTTCATCGGCGTCCACTGCCATTACGCCAACCTGACGTTGAAAATGATCCGGGCCGGCACGAACTGCTGCACGAGTGCGATCTGCGCCGAGCAGGGCCACGAAGACGCCATGCTCACGATCCGGGATTCGGATACGGCCAAACTGCACAGGGTGGCCCAGATCTTCAAGCGGGTTCGCGAAGCGATGAAGATCACGTTGCCGGCGAACGGGGAGAACGTCCGTTTCACCGGAACCCAGTCCAAGGTATACGGCGGCAAGACTCATACGAACCCGCTGGTGTTTATGCCGACAGCGGGGAGCACGGCTGGTGCCGCGGCCTTCGGCCACAAGCCGGAGCACATGCAGAGCGAAGGGTAAACCACAGGCTAGGGGCTAGAGGCTAGAGGCGCGAGCAAGAAGCTCCGAACCTATAGCCCCTCGCCTCGTGCCTCTCGCCAGCGATAAAGAGATAAAGAGGTGTCACAATGAGCGAATCCCTGGAAACCGCAGTCAAAACCAACCCGCAAGGGGATCCCATCACCAGCGTCGCGGCGGCTCCGAAGGCGGAGGTCAAGAAGGATCCTCACGCCGAGGCCAAGAAGCAACGGGTCGTCACGCCGGAGTATATGTTTCAGGAAGCGCCGCGCACCAAGGAGTTCATCACGGGAAGCGAGGCGGCCAAGGAAGCCGTCCGTCGGTCCAACGTGGACCTGGCGATCGCGTACCCCATTACCCCGCAGAGCGAAACGATGCAGTTGGTCGGCGTCCTGTACGGCGAGGGGTATGTGAAGGAGTATTACCGCGGCGAGGAAGAGATCGGCGTGATGGCGGCGATCGCGGGCGGTTCACGGGCTGGCGTACGCTGCTTTACGGCGACCGCGGGCCCCGGCACCCTGCGGGGTCTGGAGGGAATCGCGTCCTGGCCTGGGCACCGTCTGCCGGCCGTGGCGTTTTTTACCTGCCGGGTGGTGAACGCGCCGCTGGCGATCCAGCCGGACAATATCGAGATCGCCTATCTCCTCAATTGCGGAATGATCGTGTTGCATGCCGAAAATCAGCAGGACGTGTTCGATTTCCTCCTGAAGGGGTTCACCATCAGCGAGATGAACGACGTGACCCTGCCGGTGGGTGTCTGCTGCGACGGCTTCTTCGTGACCCATGCCCGCGGCTACGTGCGCATGCCGGAGAAGGGAATCAAGTTGCCGCCCCGGGAAGCCTGGCGCGGTGCGGTGCCGGTCCTGGATGCGGAGAATCCTCCGGCCCGGCTCTCGCGCGATGCGCCGGTCCAGAAGTCCAACTTCATGGCCTACAACATCCACGCGGTCTGGCAGCAGGAAGTGTGGGCCGCCGTGGAACGGTCGCGCAAGTACATCAATAAGTACATG
>SCVQ01000058.1 GCA_004296865.1 Nitrospirota bacterium | reverse complement strand
GATACGGCTGGCATTTTTCCAACTCCGCCCAGACCGCAGGCGCTGCGGCCTGAAGACCGGGAAACCACTTCGCGGCTTGCGATGCAAACTGCGCTGCGTCAGGAAGGATTGGGAAATAGAAGCGATCCTTTTGATTTGCCGCTGGGCAATGCTTCTCTCGTATTCCATGTGCCAGATAGTCCAGCACAGAGCGAAGGTTTTCGCAGTAGTTCTTAATGTCCACTCGGAGCGGCGCAGCGATAGTCTGCTCATGAAGGGACGAGCTGTACTCCTTCACAATCGCCTGAAGTTGCAGTTCGGCCTTTGCGAGTAACGCCGCAATGTCTGTCTGTCGGGTCATAGAGCTAACTGTAACTCGACGCCCCAATCATTTCTGCAACTCAAGCGTAAACTGCTGGGGCATCGCTGTCAAATCGCAGGGGGCAGGAGCCACACAATCTACCGTATCCCAACGGCTTATAGATCATGGTCATGCCCCTGCATCTTCTGGATCGCCCAAATATCATCGCCGTCCTCACTGTTGCTTCGGTCTGTAGTATTTCTTTCCGCGAAGCGGCTCGGGCAAGTGGGCCTGGTCGGTCTTGGCCGCCGGGTCCTCATGCACATATCGGTAGCCCTTCCCGTAGCCCAAATCCTTCATCAACGACGTGACCGCATTGCGCAAATGATTCGGCACGCCGAGATTGCCAAAGGCCCGCGCATCCTTCACCGCCTCCAGCAGCCCCATATACGAGGCGTTGTCTTTCCGACAGGTAGCCAGATAGGTCGTCCCCTGCGCCAAGTTGATCTGGGCTTCAGGAAGCCCGACGAACTCCACCGCCTGCACGACGGCCGTGGCCAAGACCAGAGCCATCGGGTCGGCATTGCCGATGTCTTCTGAAGCGAAAACCACCATGCGTCTGGCAATGAACTTGGGGTCCTCCCCGCCTTCCAACATGCGGGCCAGCCAGTAGAGCGCTCCGTCCGGGTCCGAGTCCCGCAAGCTCTTGATGTAGGCCGAGATCAGGTTGTAATGCTCTTCGCCGGCCCGATCGTACCGGAGAGTCTTCTTGAGCAAGGCGGCGTCCAACGCCGGCTCGTCGATCATCACCAGGCCGTCCGGCTGGGCCGGAGTCTGTGTGGCTACGAATTCCAGCACCGTCAGCAAGGCGCGGGCGTCGCCGTTGCCGAAGCCGATCAAGCGGCGGCGCGCCTCCGGCGACAGCTCGACCTTGAGCCGGCCCAACCCGCGATCGGCATCCGCAACGGCGCGATCGAAGATCGTTCCCATCGCCTCGTCCGACAACGACTGCAGCACCACGACCATCGAGCGGGAGAGGAGCGGGGCAATCACTTCAAACGAAGGGTTTTCGGTTGTGGCGCCCAGCAGGATGATCGTGCCCCGCTCGACGTGCGGAAGAAACGCGTCCTGTTGGGTCTTGTTGAACCGGTGGATTTCGTCTACGAAGAGGATCGTGCGCTGCCGGTGCAGGGCACGCCGTTGCTCCGCCGCCTTGATGAGCATGCGCAGTTCGGGAATGCCGCCGGTGACGGCGGAGAAAAAGACGAACTCCGCCTTGGTGTGGCGCGCGATGATCCTGGCCAGGGTGGTTTTTCCGGAACCGGGAGGGCCCCAGAGGATGACGGAGGACAGCGTGTCGGACTCGATGGCCCGCCGGAGCGGCCGATCCGGCGCAACGATCTCGTCCTGACCAACGAAGTCCGCGAAGTCCTGCGGGCGCATCCGTTCGGCCAGCGGCGCGAAGACATCGGTTCCCTCCGGCCCGGCATGAAACAGATCAGGTTCCGGCTCGCGATCACGTCCCATCTTCAACTGTTCTCCTGATTCGAGAGGATTCTATACAGAATCGACACGGGCCGCAAACACTCCGATCGGCCTGCGCCAGCCCCTCATATTGACGCCCCAGCATGAGGGTGGTAGGAAGGTCCAGCGGTGGAACGGCCCGCTTCGTGAGGAGGACGGAATGAAAGCACGGATCAACGGGATCGATCTGGCGTATAGCGACGACGGCCGGGGCCTGCCGGTTGTCTTCCTCCATGCATTCCCCTTCAATCGCACGATGTGGGAACCCCAGCGCCTAGCCCTCTCGAAGCGCTATCGGGTCATCACCGTAGACCTGCGCGGCCACGGCGAATCGGATGCGCCACTCTGGCGCTATACCTTGGACCTCTTTGCGGACGACGTGAAGGGCCTCCTCGACCATCTGAACATCCAGCGGGCGGTGCTGGTCGGGCTCTCGATGGGCGGGTATCTCCTATTCGCCTTCCACCGCAAGTATCCGGAACGGATCAAAGGCCTGGTCTTCTGCGACACGCGCGCCGAGGCGGACACACCCGATGTCGTGGCGTGGCGGTTTGCACTGGCCCAGCGAGTCTATCGGGAAGGTGCGAAAGCCGTAGTCGCCGACATCGTCCCCAAGCTGCTCTCGGCCTCCGCCTATCAAACCAAGCCTGACTTGGTGCAACACATAGCGGCCATCAGCATGAGCACGCCGATCAGCGGGATCGTCGGAGACCTGATGGCGATTGCCGAACGACCCGACTCGAACCAGGATTTGTCCCGCATGACCTGTCCCACGCTGGTCCTGGTCGGCGACGGCGACGTCCTGACGAGCCCTGAGGAGAATCGGAGAATTGCGGAAGGAATCAGAGGAGCGACGTTCCAGATCATCCCCTCGGCCGGCCACCTGAGCAACCTGGAACAGCCGGAGGCATTCAATGCCGCGCTTGTCTCGTTCCTGGAGACAGTAACGATTGAGTGATTTGATCATTGAACCATTGACGATTGCTCGGCTCGATCAATGACACAATGACTCAATGAATCAATGCGGCAATTCTTCGGTCAGTCTGGATCGCCGGCCCCGCCGCGGCGGATCAACTTGAGGAATTCCACGCGGGTCTGCTGCTGGGTCCGGAACGCGCCGAGCATGGAACTGGT
>SCVQ01000583.1 GCA_004296865.1 Nitrospirota bacterium | reverse complement strand
GGCTGGTGCGAGTAGCGTGGCCAGTCGGCAGAGAGCAGGCTCGGCTCGTACGTACCCGATTCGTGCATGAGCACAGGGTATCGCGTCGGTGAGCGGGACGCAAGCGCCGGACGCCGGCAAGGCGTCAGGGCTTACGTTCGTTCGACAACGACGCTGCGACGCCGCCTTGGATGGGGCAAGGAGGCAGAACCCGCAGAAGCTGGACCAGCTCCTCGGCGGGCAGCGGTTTACTGACCAGGTAGCCCTGTAGTTCGTCGCAGCCTTGCTCGCGCAGAAAGGTCATCTGCGACTCCGTCTCGACGCCTTCGGCCAGGACGCGCAGGTTGAGGCTGCGGGCCATGGCGATAATGGCGGTGGTGATGGCGGCGTCGTCTGGATTGCTGGTCACGTCCCTGATGAACGCGCGGTCGATTTTGAGGGTGTCGAGCGGAAATCGTTTCAGATAGCTCAAGGAGGAGTAGCCCGTTCCAAAATCGTCGATCGACAGGGTGATGCCCAACTGCTTCAATTGTTGCAAGGTCTTGATGGTCGATGCGGCGTTTCGCATGATGACCCCCTCAGTGAGTTCCAAATCCAGGTGCCGGGGGGGGATGGCCGTGTTGCGAAGAATTTGGGTGATGGTGCCGCAGAGATCCGGCTGGTCGAACTGCAGGCTGGAGAGGTTGACCGCCATGCGGATCGGCGGGAGGCCGGCGGCCAGCCAGGTCTTGTGCTGGGTGCAGGCGGTCCGCAAGGCCCATTCCCCGATGGAGGCGATGAGGCCGGCTTCCTCGGCCAGGGGAATAAATTGCGCCGGCGGTACCATGCCCAGGTCGGGGTGATGCCAGCGGATGAGGGCTTCCACACCGACGATTTCCCATCGACGGATATCCACTTGAGGCTGGTAGTGCAGCGCGAATTCGTTTCGACCCAGGGCCTTCCGCAAGTTGTTTTCCAACGCCAGCCGCTGCATGGCGGTGGCGTTCATGTCCTGGGCGTAAAACTGGTAGGTATTGAGACCCTGCTTCTTGGCGTGGCCCATCGCGGTGCCGGCGTTCTTGAGCAGGCTGTTCGCATCGTTCCCGTCGGAGGGAGAGAGGCTGATGCCGATGCTGCCGGTGAGGAACATTTCCTGGTCGTTGATAAAAAACGGGGGGGTCAATGCGGCCAGCACGCGCCGCGCCACCTTGGCCGGGGCCTGCGGTGAGTCGATGTTGGTCAGCAAGATTGTAAACTCATCGCCGCCCAGGCGGGACACGGTGACGGCGCCCGCTTCCTCGTCACGCCGCGCCACCGAGTCGCTTTGCCGGACGCAGGTGAGCAGCCGCTCCGAGACGCTCTGCAGGATGAGATCGCCTCCCGTATGGCCGAAGGTGTCGTTGACGCGTTTCAGCCGGTCGATGTTCAGTAGTAATACGGCCAGCACTTTTTGCTGGCGTCGGCCGACCCGTAATGCCTGGTCGAGGCGGTCTTGGAATAACCGGCGGTTGGGGAGGTTGGTCAAGCCGTCGTAATGGGCCAACGTGCGGAGTTGCTCTTCGGTCCGCTTGCGATCCGTGATGTCTTGGACCGTGCCGATCACCTGGACGGGGGTGCCATCGGCTCCACAGGTTATTTCGGCCTGTTCCTGAATGATGCGCTGTGAATTGTCGGGCAGCACGATTCGGTAATCAGTGCAGTAGGGCTGGTGCTCCGCCAGGGCGGCTTGGACCAATTGTTCGAGCCGGTCTTTGTCCTCCGGGTGGACCGTCTTGCGAAAGTCCTCATAGGTGCCGTTGAATATTTCCGCCGGGAGATCCAGGGTGCGGTGGGCCTCGTCGGAAATCCCCACGGTGTTGGCAGGAATGTCCCGTTGCCAATTCCCCAGGCGCGCGATGTGTTGCGCGCGGGCGAGGCTGGCTTCGCTGTTGCGCAGTGCGGCCGCCGCTTGGCTGGCCCGCAGCATGTACCGGACCCGGTGGCTCAGGATCAGCCCGTTAAAGGGCTTGACGATGAAATCCGTTGCGCCCACATCATAGGCGTGGGCGATGGAGTCCGTATCGTTCAAGGCCGTTAACATCAGCACGGGGGTGTGCTGGCCGTGGGGCAGTTTGCGCAATGCGGCACAAGCGCTGAAGCCGTCCATTTCGGGCATCAGTACGTCCATCAAAACGATGTCCGGTTGGAGCCGTTTAAACGCTTCGAGCCCTGCCGCTCCGTTCTCGGCTTCTTCGACGAAGAGTCCCAACTGTTCGAGCACCTCACGGGCCAGCAGTCGCTGGGTGTGGCTGTCGTCTATGACGAGAGCGAGAGAGAGCGCACTTGACAGATCGGTCTGCATCATCTGGCCTCCGGGTGAAGTTCGGCGGCAAGGACGGCGCAGACCGTACGGCATTCGGTTCCCGCGTGCGTGAAGAGTGCGGCGGCACGCGTCAGCGTGTGCGACGGGTTCACGGGGTTAGCGGGAACTGTAGGCGTCACAATGGATCACCTTTTCTCTCATGAGCACGTGCGGGCGATGCGAGGCACTCTCGTGCACGGGTACACGGTTGCCGCAAGGGAAGAGGAGGCGATCATGCCCGCTGCATACGTGCAAAAACGACTCGATGCACATGGGTACCGTCAGGCATAGGAAGCCATGGGTTCGCCTTTGTGCGCATTGGACCGTTCTAGTACACCTGCTCATCAATCGGTTGTGGAGGTCCTGAACTTGAGCCCCTACGTCGCATTGGATTCTGGCAGGCCTGTGTGGGCGTGGTGGCGTGGAGGGGGGCGTAATGTGAGGGGGTGGTCAAAATGGAGCGTGACAGGGCAGCAAGCGAATTTCGGAGAAGGGCGCGATTGAACGGGGAAACAGGCCGGGTTGGCCGCGCAGGCTGTTCAGGTTGCTAGGGGTACTTGGCTTCGATGGTACTATGGAGGCCGCCGCGGGCCGTGAACTCGCCGGTCACGACGGCCCAGACCGGCCGGCAGGAAGAGACAAGGTCCTGCAGGATGCGGTTCACCGCGTTCTCATAAAAAATGCCCAGATTCCGGTAGGCATGGATGTAGAGCTTCAGCGACTTGAGTTCCAGGCAGGCCTTGTCCGGCATGTAACGCAAGCGGATGGTGCCGAAGTCCGGCAGACCGGTCTTGGGACAAATGGCGGTGTATTCCGGGATCTCGATGGTGATCTCATAGCCCTTGTATTGATTGGGCCAAGTCTCGATGTCGGGCAGCTTTGCCAAGAGGCCGCTTTTGGCATGAGTGGCCGTGTATCCGCGTCGTGGCTGGGAGCGTCGTTTCATACCTGTGTCATCCATTCGATCTGTCCGATTTTTTCCAGCTTGAAGTACAGCGTGACCCAGGGACACATCATGTCCGGGTAGACCTCGCAATAGCCCCCTTTGCGGACGCCGCCGCAGGGGCCGTGGCTCATGAACTTGGGGCATTCGGCTTTGAGGGTGCCGTCCGGAATCGGAGGGCGGTTGTGAACGCCTCCGACGTGGTTCTGGCCCTCTTCCTCGCCCGGTATGATGACTCGCAGCGGCATGGGGGCTAGTTTACACGGCTTCCATGAATTGGGCAATCTCGGTGAGATGGAGGCCCTGGACGGCGATTTCAGGGGCGTAGACCACTTCGTCGGTCGCCCAACCGACGATGGGTCTGGCCTGCGTGGTGATGCCGAGAACGTTATTGAGCAGGGTGCGGATGTTGCCGGTGAGGCGGACGGAATTGCTCTGGAGCGGTGCGGCGAGCCGGCCGTCCTTGATCAGATACGAATCGCCCACCAGGGTGCAGGTGAATTCCCCGGCTCGCAGGCCGTTCATGGCATAGGTATACCAGATGCGGCCGATATAGATGCCGTTGCCCACCAGGGCGAGGAGACTCTCGGTGGTGTGCGGCACCGAACCTTCGATGAAGACATTGGTGGCGGCGATCGACGGTGGGGCATCGAACTGCCTTCCGCCTCGGCTGGACAGGCGGAATCCATTTCTCGGCGTGAGGACCTCGGGGTGCTCCTGCGGGTTGACGCCGAGTTTCTCCCTCGCGCGCGGGTCCTGGAGCAGGCGCAGCGTCTCGTAGTGCGAGGAGAGGAGCCCTTGCAGCGTTCCTCCGCGGATCAGGTCGGTCCGGCCGGTGGGCAGGCCTTCGCAGGTGAGGCGTTTGCTGGCCACGCAGCCCTTGGCGGCGCCGTGATCGTATATCGTCACGAGGTCGGAGGAGACCGGACGTCCGATTTCACCTAGGAAGGGAGACTGGCAGCTGTAGAAGGCATCGGCGCCGAGACTGGGCAGGATGAGGTTGGTCATGAGGTCGCTGACCGGCTGGGGCCCGAGCACGACCCTGTAGGTGCCGCTGGGAATCCGCTGCCCGCCCACCGCCTTGATGGCGTTGCGCGCCGCCTCTCCCCCGGCGTCTCCCTTGAACTGGCTCAAGTGCGTGGCGGCGGCGTAGCCGCTGCCCTTCGCCTGTTTCCGCTCCACCATGGACGTAATGTA
>SCVQ01000582.1 GCA_004296865.1 Nitrospirota bacterium | reverse complement strand
CGCCGATGCGCAACCCAAACCATCGGATGAGGACTTGCGGTCGTGTCAGGCGGCGCGCATGCAAAATTTGCTGCAGAAGTGCACGGAGTGCCGGATTAAGGAACTGATCTTTGACGGACGCCTGCCATGACCGCACCGGCCAGCACCGCGCCGGTCATCGATGCCGTGAAGGATCGCGCCCCGGGCTTCTAGCGGACCGCCTCTTCGCTCTCTCTGTTCGGCTGCCCTTCGTCAGTGACTCCCGCAAGCCGGTGGACCGCACGGGGACGGGACGAGGCTCGCCCGCCGGCTCCTTGCGGAAGTCTCTTGAGGAAGTCTGTTGACCGGCGGTTTGCTTTGCGCGCCATCGGCATTTATACTGTCCGGACTCGTTTGATCGTTCCGACATCTGGGAGTAACACGACATGCTTTTCGTGGATCAAGTCCGCGTCTTCGTCAAAGCCGGTGACGGAGGAAGCGGCACCTGCAGCTTTCGGCGGGAGAAATATGTCCCCTTCGGCGGACCGGACGGCGGGGACGGCGGGGACGGCGGAAGCGTGGTGATGGTGGCCTCGGAGCGTCTGACGACGCTCTTGGACCTCCGCTATCAGCAACAGTACAAGGCCAAGGCGGGCTGGCCCGGCGGAGGGGCCAACAAGCACGGGCGCAGCGCCACGGATGTAACCATCACGGTGCCCGTCGGCACGGTGATCAAGGACGATGCGTCGGGCGAGATCGTGGCTGACCTGACCGCCGACGGACAGTCCCAGGTCGTCGCGCTGGGAGGCCATGGCGGCCGAGGCAACGCCCGGTTCGCCACCTCCACGAACCGCGTGCCGACCAACTTCGAGCCAGGCACACCGGGAGAAGAACGGTGGTTGAGGCTGGAGTTGAAACTCCTGGCGGACGTCGGGCTGGTGGGATTTCCCAACGCCGGCAAATCCACCTTGATCGCGGCCATCTCCTCGGCCCACCCCAAGATCGCGGACTACCCCTTCACCACCCTGACGCCGAACCTCGGCGTGGTGTCGTGGGGCAATGACCACAGCTTCGTGGTCGCGGACATCCCAGGGCTGATCGAGGGAGCCCACGAGGGAAAAGGGCTGGGGTTGCAATTTCTCCGGCACATTGAGCGCACCTCCTTCCTCCTCCACCTGATCGACACCTCGGAGTGGACCGCCGAAGATCCCGTCGCCGGCTACGAGGTCCTGCGAAAGGAACTGGCCTCCTACGACGCCGCCCTGAAATCCAGGCCGTTCGCCGTGGTGGGCACGAAATTGGATATCGCGGGCAACGGACAACGACTGGAAGCCTTGCGGGCCTACTGCAAACGGCGCCGGATCAAGTTTTTCACGATTTCCGCCGCCACGCGGGAAGGGCTCGACGCCCTCGTCACGTTCGTCGGTCAGCAGGTCGCATCCTTGAGGACACCGTGCGAGACCAGATCCTAAAGCAAGCCCGGCGCATTGTCGTCAAGATCGGCAGCAGCCTGGTCGCCTCCCGCGGATCGGGGCTCAGGGCGGACCGCATCGACCGCCTGGCCGACGAGATCGCCGCCGTCAAACAAACCGGCTGCGAGGTCCTGATGGTCTCATCGGGAGCCATCATCTCGGGGATCCAGAAGCTGGGGCTCAAGGCCTATCCGAAGAGCCTGCCCGAAAAACAGGCCGCCGCCGCGGTCGGGCAGAGCCGGCTCATGTGGGCTTATGAAAAAGCGTTCGAACGGTTGGGGCAGAAGGTCGCGCAGATCCTCCTGACCCATCAGGACCTCTCGGACCGTCGTCGGTTCCTGAATGCCCGCCACACCCTCACCACCTTGATCGACTTCGGGGTCATCCCCATCATCAACGAAAACGACACGGTGGCGGTCGAAGAAATCCGCTTTGGGGACAACGATTCCTTGGCGGGTGATGTCGCCCATTTGGTGGACGCCGACTTGCTGATCATTCTGTCCGATGTGGACGGGCTCTTTACCGAAGACCCGCGGAAGAACCCTGCCGCCACGCTCATCCCCCTGGTCACCGACATCACCAAGGATATCGAGCGGCGCGCCGGAGCCTCCAGCAGCTTCGAAGGCACCGGCGGCATGGCCACGAAAATCCGGGCGGCACAAAAAGTGGCGGACTACGGGGTCGCTACGCTGCTCCTGAACGGCGACACACCGGGGTTACTGCCGGCGGTTTTCGCGGGGGCGGCGGCGGGCACCTTCTTTCTGCCGCACGGACGCCGCCTGACCAGCCGGAAGCACTGGATCGCCTTTACCTTACGCGCGAAGGGGCACGTGACGGTCGACGACGGCGCGATGGAAGCCCTCGTGCGCCGCGGCAAGAGCTTGCTCGCGTCGGGAGTCCTCACGGTCAGCGGAACCTTCGACTCGGGCGACGCCGTGTCGTGCTGCGACCGTCAAGGGAAAGAGTTCGCCAAGGGGCTGGTCAACGTGTCCTCCGACACGCTGACCCGCATCAAAGGACTCAAGACCGCTGAGATCCGGAAAGCGATCGGCCTGCAAGAATACGAGGAAGTGATCCACCGGGACAATCTGGTGATTCTCTAACCGTGCGAGCCATGCGAATCGGCCTGTTCGGCGGCACGTTCAACCCCATTCACGTCTGCCACGTGGCCGTCGCCGCGCAGTGCCGCGACCGACTCCAGCTCGATCGCGTCCTCTTCATTCCGTCCGGCGATCCCCCCCACAAGCCCCCCGGGTCTCTCGCCCCCGCTCGACACCGCGTGGAAATGGTGCGGCACGCCATCGCCGGCGAACCCTCTTTCTCGGTATCGGAAATCGAGGTCCACCGCACGAGCAAGTCCTACTCCATCGAGACCGTGCGCGCGCTCCGAACAGAACATGGCCCCGAGGCAGCGCTCTTCTTCATCATCGGCCTCGACGCGTTCCTGGATTTTCCGACCTGGAAAGAGCCGGGTGAACTGCTGCAGCTCTGCCATTTCGTGGTCGTGTCACGCCCCCCCTGCGCCTTTCGCTCGCTTGCCGGCATGCCCCTTCTCCCGGCCATCGACCCTGCGGCCTTGGCGGAATTGGACACGCACCGACGGGACCGGGTCGATGCCGGTGCCTCCGAAAACGCCGGCCTCACCCTGCTCGCCCTGCCGCCCTGCGACGCCTCGGCGTCCGATATCCGGCACCGGCTCAGAACCGGGCACAGCCTGTCAAATCTGTTGCCTGCCTCAGTGGAATCCTATATAATCCAATTCCGACTTTACCAGGAGACACCCGATCGTACCGGAGTCGAAGGCTAAAGCTCTTGCCATCGCTCAGGCGTCCTTCGAAAAGAAGGCTAGTGACGTCGTGGTTCTCCATGTCGCCAAGCTGACGTCCGTCGCCGATTATCTTGTCGTCTGCTCAGGAGAATCCGAGCGCCAGGTACGCGCCATCGCGGACCACATCGATGCCGTGCTCTCCGCTCAGCGCCACCCTCCTCGCAGCGTTGAAGGCGTCGCCACCTCGCAGTGGATTTTGATGGATTTCGGGGATGTCGTGGTGCACGTGTTCCGCGCCGACATTCGCCAGCATTACGGCCTTGAGAAACTGTGGGGCGACGCGAAGCCCGTGCGGCTTCCGGCAGAACAATCACCCGTCGCCGTGCCCTTGCCCGTCGCGAAGCCACGCAGGGGACAGGCCAGAAAACAGGGATAGGGGATGTTCCGGTTACTGCTGACAGTCTTCCTGATCATCGTCGCCAGCTTCATCTTCGGCTACTTCCAAGAACTGAACCCCGGGCTGATCACCGTCCGGATCAGCCCGGTGGAGTCCTTCGACTTGAGTCCCGTCTCCCTGATGCTCCTCTCCATGGGCGCCGGCGCCTTCCTCGTCACCTTGCTGGTCGGGGTGCGCGAAACCAAAGACATGATCTTAAACTGGCACAACGCCAGGCTGCGTCGGCGTGAAGCCAAGATCGAGGCCCTGTATCGGGAGGGAACCCACGCCTTCCTGTCGAAACGGATCTCCGAAGCCATCGGCCTCTTCGAAAAAACGTTGGCGCTCGACCCCAACCATATCGACGCGCTGCTCTGGCTGGGCAACATCCATCGCGCCGAGCGAAACTACCCCGAAGCCATCCGGCTGCACCGGAAAGCCCGCAGCCTCGAAGAACGCAACGTCGAGGTGCTCCTGGCGCTCGCGAAAGACCTGGAAGGCTCCAAGCGGTTCGAAGAGGCCCTGCAGACGCTGCAGGACATTCTCCGGCTGGACCCGGGCCACCTCACGGCCTTGATGCTCAAGCGCGACCTCTACATTCGCATCGAAAAATGGACCGACGCGCTGGAGATCCAACAGCGCCTGATGAAGGCCACCTTCTCGGAACATGACCAGCGCGCCGAGGCGCATCTGCTGGTGGGCATCACCTATGAAGTGGGCCGGCAGCTCCTCGAACGGGGGCAGACCGGAAAAGCCCGTCACTCCTTCCGCGGGGCCATCAAACGCGACAAACGTTTCCTTCCGGCCTACATCGGCTTGGGTGAGATTCTCATTCGCGAGGGGAAGCTCAAAAACGCGGCGGAGATTCTCGAAAAGATCTACGTCAAAACCGGCAACGTCATCCTCTTGCACCGGCTGGAAGAATTGTACCTGGAAATGGGCGAGCCCGGGGAAATCATCCGGATCTACCAGGAGGCGACCCAACGGGACCCCCAGAATCCGGTCCTCAAGTTCTACCTGGGAAAACTCTACTACCGGCTCGAGATGGTCGACGAAGCCTTCGACCTGCTGTCAACCCTGGAAGGCCCTCAGGATCAACTGTCCGATTATCACAAGATCATGGCCAACCTCTATCTCCGCAAGCAGCAGATGGACTACGCGGTGGAGGAACTCAAAAAGGCCTTGGGCTTCAAGAAGCGCGTGGTCGTCCCATATCGCTGCACCCAGTGCCGGCAGGACTCGACCGAATGGGCGGGACGGTGCCGCCGCTGCGGACAATGGAACACCTATGTGGCACTCCCCTGGGTGGATACCTCCAGCACAAAGCCGCACGCGGACCTGTTGGAGGCACGTCCCATTCCCTATCAAAGCATCCAAAGCATCGCGGCGCCGTTTGAAACCGTGTAAACGGCCGAATGGCGCCGGCCCTGTCACCAGCTACGTCACAGCCTGAGTGTGGACACATGGAGCACGACGATGAATGATTTTCAAGTGCTGGCAGAAAAAGCCTTGCGAGACGAACCCCTCACGCGAACGGAATGCCGCGCCGTGCTGGCGACCCCGGACGATCAGTTGCTGAGCTTGCTGGACGCCGCCTTCAAAGTCCGGGAACGTTACTTCGGCCGCAAAGTCCGTCTGCAGATGCTGATGAACGCCAAGAGCGGAGCCTGTCAGGAAGACTGCCACTACTGCTCGCAATCCGCGGTCTCCACGGCCGAGATCGACCGGTATGGCCTGCTCCCCAGGGAAGACATGCTGGAGGGAGCCCGGCGGGCGGCCGCCGCCAAGGCCCAGCGTTATTGCGTCGTCATCAGCGGGCGCAGTCCCCTCGATCGCGAGATCGCCGAGATCGCCGACGCCGTCAAGGCCATCAAGCGGGAGACCCCCATCCAGGTCTGCTGCTCGCTCGGCCTCCTGAACGAAGCCCAGGCCAAGACGCTCAAAGCTGCGGGCGTGGACCGGATCAACCACAACCTGAACACCAGCGAGGCCTACCACCAGGCCATCTGCACGACGCACAGCTTCCGCGATCGCCTGGCCACCATTCAACATGCCAGGACCGCCGGGCTCGAGATCTGTTCGGGCGGCATCATCGGCATGGGCGAGAGCGACGATGACGTCATCGACTTGGCCCTGGCGCTCCGGGAGGTGAAGCCGGACTCGATCCCGCTCAACACCCTCCACCCGGTCGACGGCACCCCGCTGGAGCACACCGAACACCTCACGCCCCACCGGTGCCTCAAGGTGCTCTGCCTGTTTCGTTTCCTGCACCCACGGACCGAGATCCGCGTCGCAGGAGGTCGGGAGTTCAATCTCCGAACCCTCCAGCCGCTGGCCCTGTACCCGGCCGATTCCCTCTTCGTCGGCGGGTACCTGACCACGCCGGGCCAGCCGGCGTCGGAAGCCTGGAAGATGATCGCTGACCTGGGGTTCGAAATCGAGGTGGAGAGCGAACCCGTGAACGCCGCATGCAGAACGATAACCGCGGAATAAGAAGTTCCGGTTTTTTCGTTCATCGCTCATCATTCCTAGTTATTCGTATCGCAACCCCTCCGCAACCGGTTGCTTGGCGGCCCAGCGAGCCGGCAGGTAGCCGGCCGCCAGGGCCACGGCCAGGGCCAGCCCAACCGCCTCCACCGCCAGCCCGACCGGAAGCGTCAACTGAATCGTCCAGCCGAATGATTGCTTGTTGATGACCTCGATGAGCAGGACCGACAGGAGCCCGCCTCCCACCAACCCGAGCACAGCACCGAGCAGCCCGAGGTAGGCCGCCTCCCAGAGCACCAACCGACCGATCTGTTGCGCACTGGCTCCGATGGCCCGCAAGGTCGCCATCTCCCCCTGGCGCTCCAGCACCGATGTCAGCAACGTGTTCACGATCCCCAGCAGCGCGATCGCCACGGCAATGCACTCCAGCGCGTAGGTCACCCTGAAGGTCCGATCGAAAATGGCGAGGATCTCGGCCTTGAGTTCCGCGTTGCTGATCACGGCCAGACGCCCTTCGGGGCCGACGACCTCGGCCATGCGCTCAGCGAGCTGTCGCCGCACCTCGCCGACCTGGGCCTTCGACACCGCGTAGACCGCGAATACCGTGGCGGTGTCGTCCTGCCAGAACCGACGATAGAGGGACCGATCCATGACGATCTTCCCGCCATCGGTGGCATAGTCGTAAAACACTCCCATGACGGGAACGTGTTGTGCTCCCGATGACGTCATCAGGGCCAGCCTCTCACCGGAACGGACGCCCAAGGTTCTCGCCAAGACTTCGGAAACAATCACGCCGCCGCCCGACACAGCCTGGCCGAGGATCTCGCCCGACTCGCCTTGCACGAAGAGATAGCGGCTTCGCGCCGCATGAAGCCGCAAGTCCCGCGACACCAACGCAACCGGCCGTCCCTGGATGTCCACCTTCAGTTGTCGGTAGGGATCGACGGCTGCGACGCCCGGGACCGACGCAAGGGCTTCAGCCCAGACCAGCGGCATCCGCTTGGCCAGCATCCCGCTTTCATCGCCTTGCAGCCAGGACGGCGGGGCGACCACCAAGTCGGCCATGACGGTCTGGTTGATCCAGACTTCGACGGTGCGGCGAAAACTGAGGATCATGGTGCCGACCCCCACCATGATGGCGATGCCGACCATCAAAGCCGAAATCGTGACGGCGCTGCAGCCTGGCGCACGAGCAACTTGTCCCATCGCCACGCGACCAATCGCGCCGATTCCATGCACCCATCGCGCCCCCTGTCGCGTTGCCTTCCTCACCCGGCTCAAGCTCCCCATCGAAACGAGCCGGCTCACCACGACGATCAGAGCGGGAGAAAGACAGGACAGACCCAACAAGATGCAAAAAGCCGAGGCATATCCAAACAGCGGAAGCCCCTGGATGGGACCGAGCAAGGCAAGGACACCGGCCAGGACCAGCCCGCCACAGCCGATCCCCGCAAGCGGCCAGGCCCTGAGTTCTTGCACGACCTCGTACTCGCCTGGCGCCAAAGCCCGCGCCGGTGCCGTCCGGCTCGCCTCCAGGCTCGGAACGAGAGCTCCGACAAGCGCTACCGTGACCCCGACCACCCCCCCCTGCAACAGCATCCCGGCCGGCACGGCGACGCCCTCTTCCAGGGCCGCGACCGGGACGTAGAGGTCCGAGACGGTCCGACTCAGGAACGAGACGACCACCCGAGCCAGGCCCACGCCAAGGCCGCTCCCCAAGAGACCGCCGATCAGGCCCATCAACGCCGCTTCGCCCATGAAGAGCGCGCAGACGCTTCCGCGTCCCATACCCAAAGCGCGGACGATCCCGATCTCTCGCCGCCGCTTCACCACCGCAAACGCCACCGTATTGTAGACGAGGAGGAGCCCGACCAGCAGTCCGACGGCGCTCAAGGTCGCAAGGTTGAGTTGGAACGCTTTGACCATGCGCTCAACCTGTTCATTCCGGCGAGCGGGACGGCTGACGGTCACCGGTGGCGGAAGAACGGCGCGCAACGCTTCGGCCACCGCATCAACCGGATAGGACGGCTCAGTGACAAGATCGATTCGATCCAACCGGCCGACCAAGCCGAACGACGCTTGCGCCGCCGCAATGTCCATGACCGCCATGGTGTCCCAGGCCGTCGGCCTCCCCGCCTGAGGCTCAAGCACCCCCTGAACGACCAGCCGGTGCACCGTCGTTCCAACCAGGATGTCCAGGTCGGCACCAACCGACAACCCCCATTCGGAAGCCAGTCTCGAACCGACAAACACCGCGTTCTGGGCGAGCAGGGATTCAAACGGCGGTTCCGCACCGGCCCCATTACTCACACGGAAGCCTTTGACATCGGCCGCCTCGAGCAGGTCGATCCCCATGATGACCAGCGGCTCGCCCCGATGCAGCCCCGCCACCATGCTGCCCCCCTGCTGAATCACCGGGGTGACGGCACCCACCGCAGGATGCCGCCTCAGCACGGGAATCAAATCCTCATCCACCCCCAGGTCCCCGCCCGATATTTGCAAGGTCGCCCGGCCTGCCACCGCCAAGACGGTTTGCTCGAACGATCGCAAGACGTCGAGGTTCGCCGTCTGAATCGCAATCGAGACCGACACACCCAGTGCAATGCCGCAGATCGTGATTGCCGTACGGACGGGCCGCTCCGTCAGTTGACGGCGACCGAGCATAAAGAGAGCTTTGATCATCGGGGAGTCTTGCTTCTCGTCAGGCGTGAACAATCGGCGCCAGGCTCCGAGGACTGCGTTGGGTCAACACGTCTGAAATGTTTCTCCTCAAAAACCCTATAAAGCAATTGCATGACCAAGAAAGTGATGCTAAACTATTTTCCGGTTGCTGGGACTGTAGGGTCACGTATGAATACATGAGGAAAGGCAGGCCGATGATGGCTCGTACACGAGTGGCACGCAAAACGAAATCCAAGAAACCGACGGGTCGCCGGAAAACTTCCGCGCCCTGCGCGTTAACACCGCGTCAAAACAACATCCTTCGTTTGGTGGCGGAGGGACTGACGAACCGGGAAATTGCCGCTCACCTGAAGATCAGCGTCCGAACAGTGGAAGTCCACCGCTTCAATCTGATGCGGCGCCTGCAAGTGCGCAACGTGGCCCAATTGCTCCGCCAGGCCCTCTTGTTGCGCCTCTTGCCCAAGAGCTTCGCCTCGTAACAGCATCAGTCACAGTTCCTTCAGCTTCCCCCGACAGGCTTCGGGAGACGGGTACCCCTTCTGTCTGAGCAGTGCGCCCAACTCCGTCTCGAGCCGCTCGAACACGCCAAGACCTTCCTCGACCAGCACCGTGCCGACCTGCACGGCGGAGGCGCCGCACAACAGGTGTTCAAACACGTCGGCGCCGCTCACGACGCCGCCGGTGCCGATGATCGGCAGCCGCCCTTCGAACAGTTTCCAAAAGGCGCGGACGTTCGCCAGGGCGACCGGCTTGATCAGCGTCCCGCCGAGACCGCCGAACCCCCCCTTGGGCTTGATGACCACCGTTTCCGTCTCCGAGTCCACCACCAAGCCGTTCCCCACCGAATTGATGAGGGAGAGAAAGTCCACCTCCACCCGCCCCAACATGCGCGCCATGTGTTCGTGGTGGGCCGGGTCAAAATAGGGCGGCAGCTTGACGCCCATGGGCACGGAGACGACTTTCCGGACGCGCTTCAAGAGGCGTTCCGATGCCTCCGCGTCATAGCCGATCTGCGGTTTGCCCGGAATGTTGGGACACGAGAGATTCACCTCGATCAGGTCCGGCCGGCATGCGTTGATGGCCGACGCAATCGTGACGAAATCCTCTTCGCTGAACCCGGCGACGCTCGCAATGACGGGCTTCTGAAACGTCCGCAACTCCGGAATGAGCTGCGCGTAGGCTTGATACCCCAAATTGGGCAGTCCCATCGAGTTGATGGACCCCCCTGGAAAGCTCTTGTACCTCGGTTCAGGATTCCCTTGGCGCGGCTCCAGCGTCATCGACTTGGTCACGATGGCGCCGGCGCGGGAGCGGCCCAGCGCCACGAGTTCCTCCCGCGTCACGCAGAGCGCCCCGGCTGCGTTCATGACGCAACTGGGGAAACGGACACCTGCAATGGTTACGGAAAGATCCATCATCCGACCCTCCATCACGTCGCCGAACCGGCCAACTGAACGTCCAACCGGCCGTCTCGCATCACATGGACGGAATCGGCCTCTTGCGCGGCCTCCCGGCTGTGGGTCGCCAACACAACGGTCTGCCCGAATCGTTCCGGCAGCGCTCGCAACAGCGCCACGACCTCGCCTCCGCTTTTCGAATCCAGGTTGCCGGTCGGCTCGTCGGCCAGGATCAATTGCGGCTGATGCACCAGGGCTCGCGCAATCGCGACCCGTTGCTGCTCTCCTCCCGACAACTCGCTGGGCCTGTGCGCCTCTCGATGCGACATGCCGACCGCAGCAAGACATTCGGCCACCCGCGCGCGGACATCCCCCCCCGCACCGCCTCTCAGCAACAGGGGCAGGGCGACGTTTTCCCATGCGGTCAGCCCGTGAATCAGGTGAAAGGCCTGGAACACCATGCCGATCACTTCTCGGCGCATGCGGGTCCAGTCTGCATCCGAGAAGCTCTGCGTAGGCCGGCCCGCGAGCACGATCGTCCCTGCGGTCGGCGCATCAAGCCCCGCGATCACATTGAGGAGCGTGCTCTTTCCACACCCGCTGGGTCCCATCAACGCGCAAAACTCCCCCTTCGCGACATCCAGGCAGACATCCAGGAGCGCCGGCACGACGGCGCTCCCCCGCCGATATGCTTTGCAGACCCGATCGAGCTTGACCACACCCTCGCTCCCCGCCGTTCCCTACGTCGAATCCGCGCACTGCTATACCACAACCCGTCGCCGGCTCACAACCTTGACAGCATCGGAACCGATTCATTACAACGGAGGGGGCATGACGTAACCTGGGACGGGCACAGGAACGTGTGCTCCCTTCGACGGAGGCGAGATGCCAAGCCTCACCGCAGTCGTTCGGCAAGTCCTGCACCTGGTGCTGCCGGTTGATTGCGCGAGCTGCGGAGCGGCCTTAGCCGATGACCCCGTCCCGTTTTTTTGCCGACAATGCTGGGCAGACATCAGGCCGCTGACCGGTCCAACTTGCCCTCGATGCGGCCGCCCCTTCGCATCCTCCGTGACGCTGACGCATAGTCCCAACTACCTCTGCAGTACGTGCCGCCTGCGTCGACCGGCCTATACCGGCGCCTGGTCGCTCTATCCCTATACCCCGCCCCTGCAGGACGCCATCCGGCTGTTCAAGTACCGGGGGAAAGTGATCCTGGCGGATGCGCTGGGAGACCTCATGGTCGCGGCGTGGGCGCAGCATCCGGCTATCGATCTGATGATGCCCGTTCCCCTCCACCCTGCCCGGCTCAGGGAACGGGAATTCAATCAATCGCTCTTGCTGGCAGACCGACTCCATCGACGCCTGTCCATACCGCTTTCCTACGATAACCTCGTCCGCCTGCGCCGGACGGAGCCGCAGACGGAATTGAGCCGGACCGCACGGCTGGCCAACCTCAGGAAAGCCTTTGCCGTGCTCCGCCCCGACGAGGTCAAGGGAAAGCGTATTGTGCTCGTGGACGACGTGATGACCACAGGCACCACGGTCAACGAGTGCGCGAAGGCCCTGCGCAAGGCAGGAGCCGCCGATATCTACGTCGGCACCCTGGCGAGAACGCTGTGAACAGAGAAGAGCATATGGCGAATAGCGCATGGCTTATGGTACAGAAAGAAGACCCAAGTAATCTGTTCCGCGCCTACCAGCCATATGCTATAAGCTATGAGCTCTTGGAGTTTGGTCGATGCCGATCTACGAATACCGCTGCAAGGATTGCGGAAAACGAAGCAGCCACCTGGTCCTGAACATCCGCCATCCCACGCCTGCGGCTTGCACCCACTGCCGGAGCGCCAAGCTGGAACGGATCATGTCCCGGTTTGCCGCACCCAAGTCGGAAGAAGCTCGCCTGGAGTCCCTGGC
>SCVQ01000581.1 GCA_004296865.1 Nitrospirota bacterium | reverse complement strand
TTCACTGATATCCGCTACAATGAGCAACTGGGCGGGACGGCGCTGACGATGTATGGTTTTTATTGGCTCACCGTGTTCGGGTCCGAGCTGCTGAGCGAAAGCACTGCGTTCAATTTTGACGGTTTGTTGTATGTTCCGATCAAACTGGTATACTTGTTTTTCTCGGCCGTCATGGTCTACCTGACCGCGTATCGATCCATCGCATTGAGCCTCCTGCATTTGGTCATCACGCTGACCTTCCTGGCTGCCGTGTGCGTGGGGCTGGGATTGATCTCGAAGACGCTCCCTGGACTGGGGCATCTGGCTATCGGCGTGCTAGCGTTCTATCATGCCATAGCTAGCCTTTCACAGGCCTTCACCGGCAAAGCACTTGTGCCGCTTGGCGCTCCGATCTTGTACCGTGATCCACCCCGCTCCGCCACCAGTCAGGAATTAAGGATGACGAAGGGCTCCCTGAAAACGGCGAAGGACTAGCATCCCGAAAGCCATATTCTTGCGGATGACATTTTCGTGATGATGACGATTTCTCTCCTGGGTTTGCTGGCGAGCTACGCCGTCGGCATCCTTCTCCCTCCCTGTCTGCCGGGGCGGCCCAGGGCTCAGAACTTCGTCGCCAACGGCTCGGCCATTGCGGCGAGCCTGTTCGGCCTCATCCTTGGCCTGACAGGGTTGTTGGCGGCCAACCCTCTGACCGCTTCCATCCCTTCCACGCTCCCCTTTCTGACCTTTGCCATCAGAATCGACCCGCTCGCGGCATTCTTCGTGCTGACGATCTCGCTGGCCGGTCTGGCAGTCTCCATCTACGCCTTGGGCTACCTCACCGAGTTCTACGGACGGTCGTCCATCGGGCTGATGGGGGCCCTCTACAACGGCTTCCTCTTATCCATGACGCTGGTAGTCATTGCCGACAACGGGTTCTTTTTCCTGATCGTCTGGGAACTGATGTCGCTGGTCTCCTATTTTCTGGTCGTAACGGAGCACGAAAAGTCCGAGGTGCGCTATGCGGGGTTGTTTTACCTGATCATGACGCACGTGGGGACCGCCTTCATCATCCTAACCTTCCTGATTTTCTTTCAGGAGGCCGGCTCGTTTTCCTTTGCAGCCTTCCGGCATCCGGAGCAGCCCTTGCCCGAGGGGCTGCGTACTTTGGCCTTTCTGGTTGCATTGGTCGGGTTCGGCACGAAGGCCGGGATCGTGCCCCTGCACGTCTGGCTCCCCTATGCTCACCCGGCCGCCCCCTCGCACGTATCGGCGCTGATGTCGGGGGTGATGATCAAGACCGCGATCTATGCGCTCATCCGAGTCTATTTTGATTTTCTGGGCGGCCAGTTCCCCTGGTGGTGGGGCTTTACAATCCTGGCGGTTGGCGCCGTCTCGGCCCTGCTGGGCGTCATGTATGCCCTAATGGAGCATGACCTCAAAAGCCTGCTGGCTTTCCACAGTGTGGAAAACATCGGGATCATTCTATTGGGCATTGGAGCGGGGATGACTTTTCAGGCCTATGGGCTCAAGGAGTTCGCCGCGCTTGGCCTGTTGGCTGGGCTCTACCACACCGTCAACCACGCGATGTTTAAGGCGCTGCTGTTCCTGGGGGCCGGGTCGCTGCTCTACGCCACGCATACCAGAAACATGGAGGAGTACGGAGGCCTGCTCAAGCGAATGCCTTGGACCGGGTTCTTTTTCCTGGTCGGGGCCGTCTCGATCTCGGCCTTACCGCCCACCAATGGATTCGTCAGCGAATGGCTGGTGTTTCAGAGCCTGTTTCTCAGCTTTCACCTGCCGGTGGTGCTTCTGAACCTGATCCTGCCGATCGCGGCGGCGATGCTGGCCCTCACGGGCGTGCTCGCGCTGGCCTGCTTCGCCAAGGCCTTCGGCCTGTCGTTCCTGGCTCTGCCGCGCAGCACGCACGCGCGCCATGCCGAAGAAGTCCCCCTCACTATGCGCGTCGGAATGGGCGGGCTGGCTGTCGCCTGCGTCTTCCTCGGGTTGGCCCCGATGGTGGTCCTGCCGTTCCTGGACCGGATCACCGGGCCGTTGGCCGGAGTCTCGATCGAAGGCCGCGTGCTGGCGCTTGATGGATGGGCCGTGGCACCGACAAACGTGGAGTTTTCCAGCCTCTCCACGCCAGCACTCGCTCTCATGCTGGTCTCGCTGGCCGGGCTCGGCCTGCTACTGGCTTGGGCCATAGGCGGCCGCCTCAGGAAGCGCTACTACAAGACCTGGGGCTGCGGGATCAACCTTACACCTCGGATGGAATATACCGCGACCGGCTTCGTCCAGCCGATCAAACGGATCTTCAGCACCCTCTACCAGCCCACGATCAAGCTGGAAACAGAGTTTCTGGAGGAGTCGCACTACTTTGCCAAGCGCAGGCGGTTCGAGTTCCACATCGAACCGTTATTTCAGAAATATCTCTACGATCCGGTGGTCCTGTTCTTCTCAGCCACAGCCGACCATCTCCGGATCGTTCAGGCTGGGAGTCTCCACCTGTACCTGGCCTATATCTTTGTAACCCTGGTCGTATTGCTTCTGGTTGCCGTCTGAAAGGTCTGAACCGGTGGTGCAGGCACTCATCATTGTTCTTGCCCAAACGATCGTCTTGCTGGCCGTCTCCCCCTTCATCGTGGGGCTGGTCCGGAAGGTCAAGGCACGCCTCCAGTGCCGGCGTGGGGCCAGCGTCATCCAGCCTTATGCCGACCTCGCCAAACTGTTCCGGAAGGAGCCGGTCGTTTCGACTACCACGTCATGGATCTTCGTGGCCACACCCTACATCCTCTTCGCGTCCACGTTGGCCGCTGGGCTATTGGTGCCGGTGTTTGTCTCCCAGGTGCCGCTGAGCTTTGCCGGCAACATCATCGCGCTGGTCTACCTGCTGGCGCTGGGGACGTTTTTTCTGATCCTGGCCGGGCTCGATGCCGGTTCGGCATTCGGCGGGATGGGAAGCAGTCGTGAAGCGATCGTAGCCTCGCTCACGGAGCCGGCCATGATCATGTCCATCTTTGCGATCGCACTCACGGCTGGCTCCACCAACCTGAGCACCATCGTGCACAAAACGGCCTTGATGGAAGGAATCGTCACCGACCCCTCGCCCCATTTGATGGCCCTCGCCGCACTGTTCATCGTCACCCTGGCCGAGACCGGCCGCGTCCCGGTGGACAACCCCGCGACTCACTTGGAACTCACGATGATCCACGAGGCCATGGTCCTCGAATACTCCGGACGGTATCTGGCGTTGGTCGAATGGGCAGCGGGGATCAAGCTGCTGGTGTTTCTGACCTTGATTGCCAACGTATTTGCCCCCTGGGGGATCGCGACCAGCATCACCCCGGTGGGGATCGGCCTGGGCTTGGCGGTCTACGTCGTGAAGGTGGCCGGGCTGGCGGTGTTGATCGGGGTGGTCGAATCCATGTTCGCCAAGCTGCGCCTGTTCCGGGTCCCAGAACTCTTAGGTGTCGCGTTTGTCCTGG
>SCVQ01000580.1 GCA_004296865.1 Nitrospirota bacterium | reverse complement strand
TCCAGGCGACGAGCCCTGTTGCAACTCCAGCACTAGATTTGACCGTGCGAAATTTCTAAATTCCTACTCAAGGGCCTATTGGGCAGGCACGAAAGCCTTCGCGTCTGTAGCCTGGCCCGCGACCTTTTCGTAATTGTCTTTGTCGGGGTCGTCGGTCCACGTGGGCTTCTTGACGTCAGCTTTTCCGCTTGTGTGCGCTTGGTCGGCGCCCACCGTCAGGTGCAATACAACTTGCCAGTCGAAGTGCCCCAGAACCGTGACGGGCTGGGTATCGAGACACACCACCCACGTGCGAAAGACCCAGGTAATGGTTAACTCGGTCCCCGGCGGGAAGGGCTTTTTCTTGCCGTCCACCTCCGGGCCTCCGTCCCAGGGATTCGTCACGCCCGGTCCATCGTTCATTTCCCTGCCGCCGTTAGCCAGCTCACTCGATGGGTATTCCGGCGTCCGCGATCCCACGGGAGTGTCCAGGTACCACTTGTCGTCCTTCGTCATCGGTGGGAAGGGCTCGAACTTGTCCTTGCCCGGATACTTCACAAGAACCGTGCGCTTCTTGCCCTGCACAAAGCGGGGATTCTTGCAGCGGTTGTCGGTATACGCGAATCTGCCCCACGCGCCGTAGAAGATTTTGCCATCGATCCGCTTCACGCCATCCATTGGCTTCACGCCCGATCCCACGATTGCATGGTCGCTCTTTCCCGTGCCGGCCACCTCATCGGGACACGGCGTCAGCGCGACGATCTTCTTGATCTTCAGCAGCGGCAGACGGCTCACCGTCTGCGGCGGGGCGCCCGGCGTCGGCGTAGGTTCAGGCCGGTTGAGCACCGCGCCGTCCACCATGTCCCGGTTATCGCAGCAGATTTCAATGCTATACGGAGGATCGGGCGTGTAGGTCTTAACACCTCTCGCGTCTGTGCTGATGATCTGGATCAAAAGCGTAATGCACTTGCCCAGGCCGCCATCGATCACGCCATCGGTCGCCTTCTTGCCCTCATCGTCGTCAGTGTTGACTTCGGGCTTCTTCCATACCTTGCGGACGGGTTTCTTCTTGGTGAAGTCACGTTCGCGGCGCGTGCCCTGCGCGTTCGTGACCACCACGTGCAGCTCGCCGTCATACACGTTCTCGAGCTCGACGTAGGTGATGCAGCAGCCGGGCACTCCAGCGGGCTGCGGCGTATTTCCCGTGCCGGGTTGCTCCTGGCGAAACACCTCGCCCTCATCCAGCAGGATCGTTTGCTCCCGCAAGAGCGGGGGTGCGTTCGCCGCACGTTCGAGAATATCGGAGAGCGCCACGGTGACGCGCTCGTAGGCGGCATCGGCTGCGGCTAGCCCTGCTTCGCCCTGGCCTGCCTTTGGGATGGCCGCCGCGGCCAGCGTGGCGTACTCATCGAGTACAGCACGGTATGGTGCGAGCGCACCGTCGAGCAGCTCGCGATAGGCGAACGATTGCCGCGGTAGCGACGCAAGAAGGCCGCGCAGCTTCGAGGCGTGCGCCAGGGCACCATCGAATCGCGCAACGATGTCCTGTCGGGGTCTTGGCTTCTTTTCAATCATCGTGTCCTCTCAAACTAATGCACCTGCATCGGCGGATTGAGCCCCGTCGTGCCGGCATTCCACTTGATGTCAGTGCTCTTGATGATGCTGTTCCCCTTCACGCTTTTCCAGAAATGTGGGCGTGGTGGCGGG
>SCVQ01000579.1 GCA_004296865.1 Nitrospirota bacterium | reverse complement strand
GTGGCCGATGGGACCAAAGAATCTGCGGCGAAGCTGGAGCGGGTCCTGACCAACGATCCCGGCATCGGCATCCTGAGACATGCCGATGCCGGCTATTCGGAAGCCGTCGATGCAGCACGGCGCCACAATCTGCATCTCCCCCTGCCACCTTCCTCCTAACCCTGCCTCCACCCTGCCCCTGGCTCCCCGCTCGATACTGTCGATTGCCTTGTCACAGCAAGCCCCGAACGTTATAATCCGCTCGCACCCAGAGCGGGTCTGAAGCGATCAATTGGAGTCCTTGTGAGCACAAAACCACGATTCGTGATCTTTGCCCACAACGCCACCTACGACAAGTTGCATCAAGTGGGGACGCTTGGGCTGACCGCCGCCGCCATGGGCAAGGACGTGATTGTCGTGCTGCTCTTCTGGACGATCAAAAAGCTGGCACAAGGGCTTATCGATACGGTGGACTTTCCGCCGGAGTACGGGGCACAGGCCGAAGAAGTCGCCAGGCTTCTGAAAGAAAAAAAGGTGCCCCCGATTTCCGAGATGTTCCGGGAAGCCAAACTGGTGGGTCAATTCCGCTTGATCGCCTGCAGCGCCGGTCTTGAGTACATGGGCGTGGACGCCGAGACTGTCGCCAAGAACGTGGACGAAGTGCTGGGGCTCCCGGCCATTCTTTCACTGACGGCAGGCGCCGAGACAACCCTCTTCATCTGAGCAGACAATGGATAATAGGCGATGGGTGGGCAATTCAGTCTTGGTCTTGCCTACAGACTATCGCCCATAGCCTATAACCTACCTTGATCGAACCACTCCCACACGATCACAATACGCGGTCAGTTTGCAGCGGCTGCAGTAGGGCGAGACCGGCTGGCAGAGGTTCTGCCCGAACGGCACCAGCAGGTCGTTGAACGTGATCCAGTAGCGAGCCGGCAACTTGAGCCGCAAGGCCTGTTCCGTCTGCTCCGGAGTCTTGGTCTTCACATAGCCCCATCGATTGCTGATCCGGTGCACGTGGATGTCCACGCAGATCCCCGGCTTGTCATAGCCCACCGTCACCACGAGGTTGGCGGTCTTCCGCCCCACGCCCTTGAGCGTCAGCAATGCGTCGATTGTATCGGGGACACGACCGCCGTACGTCTCCAGCAGCCGTCGGCAGATTTCACGAATTTGCTTGGCCTTGGTCCGGTAGAACCCGACAGGGTAAATCGCTCGTTCAATGCGGCTCACGGGAAGTTTCAGCATGGAGGAGGGGGTGGAGGCGAGGGTGAAGAGTCGGTGGCTGGCTTCAGCGGTGGTCCGGTCTTTGGTCCTCAGGCTGAGAACGCAGGCGATCAGGATTCTAAACGGATCGCGTGACTCCCTGGCAACCACGCCGACGACAGGCTCTTGCCACTGACGCACTTCACGTCGAAGGATGCGCAAGGCCGGGGGGATGTCCTTGGCACGCATAGGAGCCGATCAGAGAAAGCACGGTCTGGTTTTGGAAGGAGGAAGGGAACGAGAAACAGGCAGAACAGCGCGGTTACTCCGCGCGATGCTTGGCCAGCCACTTCTGGCGGCGCCGCTGAGCCTCTCGCAGCTTGGCTTTCTTCCTGACACTGGGCTTCTCGTAAAAACGACGCCGCTTGAGCTCGCGGAAGAGCCCTTCGCCGGCCAGTTTCTTTTTGGCAACCTTCAGCGCTTTTTCAACGTTGTTGTTGAATACCTTGATTTCCATCTTCTCTGTGTTCCGTCCTTTACGATCAAGCTTTCGCCAGGCAAATTCGAAGCTCGAACTATATCACAAGCCCTTCAGTTCTTCAAGGTTCTGTTTCATTGTTTTCAACTTTGATTCCGTGTTTTTCATAAGTCGTTGATTGGATTGACACTTTAAGTTCGCGGTGGCGTTTTCAATCCCACCCTCAATTGCGGCCCTGGCCATACACAACCCGACCTTGAGATCCGACGCAACAGACGATTTGGTCAGCGGAATAAGCGAGCGAAGCAAGGAAGCAGCTTCGCTTGCCAACAACGCCGTCTCCAGGGGAACTTCCGTGGCAACGTGTAGACTGGTCGAGATACGATCCAGTCTTGCCGGATCGTTCTTGGGGAGGCGGTAGGCTTCCAAGACTCCTGTGTAAGCATCGGCATCAGCCTGGATCAAGCCTCGCAGTCTCTCGCTTATTTCTCGTAAGCACTGCTCGGTCACGGCAAGAGCGGCATGAGGTTTGGACTTGGCAGCAGCCGGCTTCTTTTGATCCGGCGGCCCGATCCCGCAGGCCATCACACCCAAGGCTGCCGCCAGGGAGCCGACCAGTGCGGCAACGCTTCCGCCCCCCGGCGTGGGAGTTCCGGCCGACACGCGTTCTAAAAATCCTGCGACAGAGGCGGCCAAATCGTCAGAGCCGGCAGGGGATACAACGGGCTGGCGGGCTTCGCGAGTCAGGACCAGGTCCATGCGCGCTTCCAAGACTTGCGTCGGATCGAACCGTTCCAGCTTGAGAAAAAACTCGGAGGCCTGGACCAGGGCCTTCTGAGGGATCAAGCCGATCACTTCGCTGCCGGCCACCTGCACCCCCGCGCGTTCGGCTTCCCGACGGACCGCTTCGAATGCAACGTGGATCGGCGTCTCTTCGAAATTCGTCAGGTTCATCGACACCTGCACCAGACGCCGGCTTGCCAGAGCAACCCCGATCGCCTTCAGCGAAGACAGCCCGCCGCTCGAAGACCGGATGGTCTTCGCAATAGCCTTGGCCAAAGCAAGATCCTCCGTCTGCAAATTGACGTTGTAGGCAATGAGCGGCGGTCGCGCACCAACCACGATGGCCCCGGCCGTCTGATGCAATGTCCGCGGACCGAAGTCAGGAACCCAAGCCGGGTCCTTCATACGACTGGCCAGCCCCTCCAACCCTCCCAGCCTGATTGACTCCAGTGAGGCCCGATCCGGCCTGGATGCAGCCCGTTCATAAAGAAAGACCGGGATCGACAATTCTTCCCCGATCCGTTTCCCCACCTTCCTGGCCAACGCGGCGCAGTCCTCCATGGTCACGCCACGGATCGGCACAAAGGGCACGACATCCGTCGCGCCCACACGCGGATGCGCCCCCTGGTGTTGACGGAGATCGATCATGCCGGTCGCAACCCGCGTGGCCTGGAAGGCCGCTTCGGCCACAGGCTCCGGCTCCCCCACGAAGGTCAAGACAGACCGATGATGGTCTCGGTCCATTTCCTCATCCAGCAGAAAGACGCCGCGCACGGCCCGGACCGCGGCCACCAATGCGCGGACCGTGTCGCGGTTACGCCCTTCGCTGAAATTCGGCACGCATTCGACGAGACGTTCCATGTTTTGGCCTTACCTATTCGATGGAAGTCAGAAGCGACACACTGCGTCTGTGGACGAACGAGTGAGAGAGTTGATCTTAACCGACAATGCCTTGTTGGTCGGACCTTTGAAGGCGGCAACAGCAACTTTTCATCTATCCGTCGTCCTCTCAAGCAGTACCTGCGTACGATCCACAGCCACCATGCTGATAGACAGCCGCGCTTCCCCCCGCCCAACCTCGAAGGTCAATTTTTGGCCTGCGGCAACCCGGCACGCGCGCAGGCCTTGTCTGTAGGTTTCCCAGGTCGCACTGGATGAATTGCCGCAGGCTAGAATACGGTCTCCGACTCTAACGCCGGACCGTTCCGCCGGTAGGCCTGAAGCCACATGCGCCACGACGGCCGTTCTCGCTTGACTGTCCGACGACAATGTCCACGCCAGTCCGACCATGCCAGTTTCGGTAAAACCCGTGGCAATGCTGAAACGATTGCGAATATTTTCAAGCAAGGCAGCGGCCATTTTTTTAAGATCCCCATCGACGACCGACCGCGCATACTGCGCTTTGGCATCGAACAACGTTACGCCAGTGGCCACATCAACAGCACGAAGAGTCACTGCAACCGACGCGAGGTGGTAAAAATCCATGTATTGCTTGTTCCATTCCTGTACGGTCCCCACAATCACAATCCTCGCACCGGCAAGCTTGCCGACTTTGATCGCCGTCTCCTCGTCGAGCCCAATGCCGTCCATGCCCTGCCGCGATTGACGTCTCTGTTCATCCAACAACCGTTGCACCGTGGCACGGTCTATCACCGCCCATTCGCTGGCCTCCAACCCCACTCGCACCATGTCTGCGACGATCTCACCAGAATCTCGCGCTCCGCGAGGACTCGCAAAATTAAACACGGCGATGGGCTCATATCGGTCAGGTGCTACACTGTCGAATGATCCCACT
>SCVQ01000578.1 GCA_004296865.1 Nitrospirota bacterium | reverse complement strand
TGGCGCCGACCTGCTCGGCATGTTTCTGGATCAGCGCACGCGTGCAATCCCGCATGAAGCCGGCCGGGACCCGCTCGAGGCGTTCCAGGGCTTCAGGCGTCCAGGTGTAAGGGGAGGGTGAGGACATTGCGCCACCTCCGTTGCCGCCGTTACCGTGCCCATTGCCGTGTTTGGCTTCCGCTTCCGCAGAGACCGGAGCCGTGCCGGCCCCCTTGTTTGCAAAGATGGGCGTATAGTCCTCGGCCGCCGCTTCTTGGATCATCGGGGCGGCATACTCGAGGGTAATGGTCGTCATGCCCAGCTTGCGGGCAGTCTTTTCGATCTTGGCCTTGGCGCGGCGGCGTTGGAACCCGGCCGGCACGGCCCGGATCGCTTCCTTGGCGTCATGGGTCCACTGCATGGGCACATCGTCGTAGGCCACATCGGTTTCAATCGCGCCTTCCGCCTTGGCCGCTGCCTCGAAGATGCTCTTGTCCACCAGCTTGAAGCGATCGCCTTCGGCGCCGCAGACCGGGCATTTCACCGGCGTCTCGCCCTTGCCGATGTAGCCGCACCCGTCGCAGACGAAATAGTTTTGGCTCATGCGATCGAGGTAGGCCTGGGTGCCGGCGCTCACGGTCGGCTTTTCCTGGACGATCCCGGTCATCATGCCGCTGAGCGTGGAGCCCATCAGGTCCTTGGCGACGGCGTCGTCCGCCTGCATTTTGTTGCGATCGATTCCAGCCACCTCCAGGTTGCCGCCGAGTGCCCGCATGGCTTCCATGGCGCCCTTCGGAAGAATGTGACCGACCGCCGAGTCCACGACGGTGTTGCTGATGATCGTATGCCCTTTCTCGATGGCATAGCGATGGATGGCCGTCTTGGCCACTCCGCGGGCGAAGACCGGAATCTTCTCCATCCGTGCGAGGGCTTCTTCAGTCCAGGCGAGGGTGTACTCGGCCTGGGTGTCGATGGGGGGCACGTACTTGCGGTTGGAGATCAGGACGTTGCAGCCCACGCTGCGCAGCAGGTTTTCGGCGTTGCTGCCGATGTCCATGTCCTCGTCGCTGTGCACGCCGATGCGGCCGATGATCAACAGCCAGGGGGTCTCCTTGCGGACGTACTGGATGATCTTTTCGAAGGCCTTGCCGTCCAGCAGGGTGGTCTTGATGTCGGTGTTTTCCGCCTGGGCCAGCTCGCGGGAAATGTCCAGATGGGATTGATAGATCTTGGCCAGGCCGCTGTCGATGATTTCCTCGTGCAGCTTCTCTTGCTCCTTAAACCGGAAGACCTTGCCCGCTTCTTCATTCAAGACGCCGGAGATGCTGTGGAAGGCCGCGTAGTGAAAGTAGGGGTCGAAGGCGGAGATGGCCTCGACCGGCTTGTTCAGGGCCTTGCCCAGGGCCAAGCCCGTCATGAGCCCGCCGAACGAATAGGCGCTTCCGTCCACCGCCACGACGATCTTGCCGCCGTTCAAGGGCTGCGTGTTCTTGATGATCAGCATGTCGGAGGTCCGCACGCGGCGGACCACCCGTTCGGTGTTGCTTCCGATCACGCTGTCCTTGACCGCGCCCACGCCCAAGGCGCCCATGATGACCAACTCATAGGCGTTGGTGTTGATATCCTCGGCCAGAACCTTCCAATTGCGTCCTTCCAGGGAGCGGCGCTCCAGGGGCAGGTTCGCCTCGGTACATTTCTTATCGACGTAATCGAGATAGGAGTCGGTGATGATCTGCAGGCCGCGGGTGATGAGGGAGTCGTGGATCTGACGCTGCCGGTCCAGTTCCTTTTCGTCGTGGTACTCTTCCGGTAGCCCGGCTTCCATCTGCTTGAAGCGTTTATCGTGCATCTTGGCCGCGTAGACGTGGCTGCCCACGATTTTCGAGCCGAACGTCTTGGCCAGGCTGACTCCCAGGTCGACGGCTGTATTGGAATAGTCCGAATTATCGACCGGGATATAGATGGTCTTGTACATCAGACGCCTCCTTCAGGACCTCTGCAAGCCCGACCGATCATGAAAATCGTCAACGAATTTGAACGATTCTAGGTGATCAAGGGGCTAAAAAGATTTGGCATGATAGCATCGGGGCAAAGAGGAATGCAAGCGACATCTGGCAGTGGGGAAGGGCCTTATCCGGCCGATCTGACTGCGTGACTTTTGCTCGAACTGGCTGAAGAATAAGTTGTTTTACGCGAGCGAAGGATATCTTCCAGGGTCAGGAGCGTGTCCCGGCCAGAGTTGTTTTCGATCCCGCGGATGAGGTTGCCGTCTGCGTACGTGGGGGCGGATTGCGCTGCGTGGTCCTCTGCTCCGGTCTGACTGTCCTGAGAGAGGGAACCGGACCAGGGACGGGGGTCCTGGCTTCCGTGTTTTTTGTGCCAGGCCGCCAAGCAGGCCTTGGCGATGATCTTGTTGAGCGGGGCTGGGTTGTAAAGCAGTTTCCTGATGCTGGTGGGGGTCAGCATGAGCGGGTTGTACCCGGCCGAGAGGTAGCCTTCTTCCAGTAGCCGGTGTTCCAAATCAGTATTGGGCTGGATACCCAGGAAGAACATGAGGGGGAACACTCGGTCTTCGCCCAGGATGGAAGCCACTTTCTTATAAGACTCCACACTCTGGAGGAGGGTCTCTTCCGTTTCTTTGGGGGAGTTGAGGGAATAGTTCAGGATGACCTTGCCCTTGAACCCCGCCTCGGCCAGGTAGCGACAACCGTCATAGAGCCGTTCCAGCTTGAAGCCCATGTGGAGGTTGTTCAGCACCTCCTGGGAGCCGGACGTAATGGCGACTTCCAGGTCTCCGACGCCGGAGCGAACCATCAACTTGGCCAGGTCGGCGGTGATCAGGGACGTCCGGATGTAGCCGGACCATTGGATTGCCAACCCTTCTCGGATGATCCGTTCGAGAATTTCGGTGCATTGCGGGTAGGCTTCCTTGCCGGTGATGAACTGGGCGTCCGTAAACCAGAAGCGGCGCGCACCCCATTGGTGGTAATGCTGGGCAATGTCGCGGACGACCATTTCCGGCGGACGGTAGCGGACCCTCTTGCCCTCGATGTAGGGATAGAGGCAGAAGGCACAGTCATAGGGGCATCCCCGTTTACTCTGGACCCCGATCGATTCTCCGATGTAGTCCCGGTACTGGGGAAAAATGGTCGTGAGATAGGGGAGGTCCACGGACAGCGTGTCGAGGAGGGCCGGTATGCGCTGGGCGCCCTTCGATACGCGATGGCCTTCTTTGACGATGTACCGCTCGTCCGTCAACGGTTGCCCTTCGACGACCTTGAGAATCGCATCTTCGCCTTCGCCCAGAATGCCGATTGTCCCTTCGGGGAGTTTTTCGATCAGCTGATCGGCAAAGGCGGTGAAGGCACCGCCACCGATCATGAGTTGCGCTTTGGGAAGCTCTTTCCGGATCAGCCAGGGATAGGACAAGTTCGCACGGATGTCGTGGTAGTAACGGTAGAGCTGCTTGAGTCCCTGGAAGGAGGCCGCGACTCGTTTGATCGGGTTGCTGGCGAAATAAAAGTTGAAGGCATGTTCCAGCGAGGCATCCCCCTCGTGGGGGGAAAAAATCTGGATGTCCCGCCAGGAGAAACAGACGAGGTCCGGCGCAAAGGCGGACGCCGTTTCACGCAAGATCTTGGGGCGCTTGGCTTGCGGGTAGACCGAAAGATCGAGAATTTGCTGGCGGATGTCGGGACGCCGCCGGTGGATGAAATCCGCCAGGTAGGTGATTCCGATCGGGTAGACCTTCTTACAGGGGAGGAAGACGTAGAGGATGGAATTCATAAATACCAAGAGCTTATGGCGTATGGCGTATAGCTGATGGCAGGAAAGCTTCAGTTAATCCGGACCATAAGCCATCAGCCATATGCTACGCGCTCTTTGTCATTTTGTGGCGACATGGATCGCGACGATCCCGCCGCTCATGTTGTAATACTCCACCTGGCGGAAGCCAGCCTTGAGAAGCAAGGCCTTCAAGGCTTCCTGATCGGGGAAGGCTCGGATCGAGGCGGGGAGATAGCGGTAGACGCCGGTCTGGTCGCGCGCCACCAGGGTCCCGATCAGCGGCAGGAGGCGGAACGAATACCAGTCATAGAGACGGAGCAAGCAAGCCTGAACGGGGCGTGAGAATTCCAGACACACGAAGCGGCCGCCGGGTTTCAGGACTCGCTGGATCTCGGTGAACGCTGCCATGAGATTGCCGACGTTTCGGATGCAGAAGCCGGTCGTGACTGCGTTGAAGCTGCCCTCTCGGAATCCCAATTGCTCCGCGTTCGCGCGCAGGCAGGTGATGCGGTCGGCAGCGCCGCGGCTCGCGATCTTGTGTAAGCCCACGCGGAGCATCGCCTGGTTCAAATCCACAGCCGCGACACGTCCCCCCGCTCCCATGCGGGGCTCGATCAGGAGGGCCAGATCGCCTGTGCCGGCGCCGATGTCCATGGCGCGACCGTTTTGGGTGGTGGGCACGAAGGAAGCCGCCCGGCGTTTCCAGCGATGGTGCAAGCCGAAACTCAGCAGCGAGTTGTTCAGGTCGTAGCGGCGTGCGATGGCCGTGAACATCCGTTGGACGGCTTGTTCCTTGCCTTGCCCGGACCAGTCCGGAACGGTGCCCGGCGGCGGGGCGATCGAGGCCTTCTTCCGAAGGGGATTCTCCTCCAACTCAAGCATTGAAAGGACGTAGCACCCGCGCCGAGCCTTTGTCAAGTTGAGCTGGTCGAGGGAATGGTGTGCTGTGGCGGTCGTGCCCTGTCGGCCGGTTCGTGTGAAACTTCTTGAGTTTTCACGAGGATGAACGTAAAGTTACGTGACCTTGCCATGCAGCCGGACGCGGGAAGGAGGCTCCTGGGGGGCATCGGCCTGTCTTATGAGCGGTGACGAACCAAAGGACCCGCCAGACCTGTCTAATCGCCGCCAAGCTCCGCGGAGGCAGGAAGATCGACGGTTGGTGCAGCGCGGCCGAGAGTTGGAAGTCGCGCGGATCATCTCTCAAGCGCTCTCCCAGCACGTGCACAGCGATGGGTTGATCGAGCAGACGCTTCGTACGGCGCTGGATGTGGTGGATGCGGAAGCCGGCTCCGTGCTCCTTGCCGACCCGAGTAAGAAACAATTGGTCTTCCGCCATGTGGTCGGGGTGAAGGCGGATCAGTTGCGCGGCATGGCGATCCCCTGGGACAAGGGGCTTGCGGGCGTCGTCTTCGCTTCGGGGGAGGCGGAGATCGTTTCGAATGCCAAAGAAGACCATCGCCATTACCCGGACATCGACAATCTCACCGGTTTTCATACCCGCGACATGATCGTGCTCCCGTTGAAACAGTGGGGTCGGGCGCCGATCGGGGTGCTCGAAGTGCTGAACAAGCGCCAAGGGAGGCTCGACAACGAGGACGTTGCCATTCTCACCATCGTCTCGGCGTTGTCCAGTGCGGCGATCGAACAGGCGCGGTTGATCGAAGAGGCAAAGCTGGCCGAGTTGGTGCATCGGATGGGGGACATCGCCCACGATGTGAATAACTTGCTCATGCCGGTTTTCTTCGGTACCGCGCAGTTGCAGATGCAGATCGATCGACTCTTGGACGGGTTGCCGGACCCCGACGCGCCTGAGCGGCAAGATGGGCGCCAGAAGTGTCAGCGGGCGCTCAACACGTTGCAGGACGCGGCCCGGCACATTCAAGACCGTACAAAAGAAATTCTCGACTGCGTGCGAGGGCTGCACGCGCCGCTTCAGTTGGCGTCCTGCCGCCTATCGGCTGTGATCGAAAGCGTGGTGGGGACGCTGGGTTTGGTGGCGGAACGCAAGGGCGTCGATCTCCGCACCGACGGGCTGGATTCGTTGCCGCCGATCCTGGCGGACGAGCGCCGCCTGTACAACGCCTTCTACAATCTGGTGAACAACGCGATTCCGGAGGTGCCGGCCGGCGGGACGATTACCGTCCGTGGCCGTGTGGACCCGGCAAGCGACACGATTTGCTTATCGGTGATCGACACAGGTCGGGGCATGCCGCCGGAGGTGCGTGACAGTTTGTTCTCCGGCCATGCGATCAGCCGGAAGGCCGGCGGCACCGGTATAGGCACCAAGATCGTCAAGGACGCGGTGGGGTCCCACGGCGGCCAGATCACCGTTGAAAGTCAGGTGGGCGTCGGTACCACCTTCCACATCCGCCTTCCTCTCCAGCCCCCGGGCACCGCCACTGCCTAGGGCTCTCGGCACGAGAGGAGGAAATTCCTGGTTCCCTCTCGCGCGACAGTCCAGCGCAGCCGTCGGGGCCTGCGCTATACCTATATATTGCTGTCATTGAGAAGCCGAGGAATCGGCGTACGACGCGGAGAACCTGGTCCCGACCGTGGTGAGTGGTGAGCATCGGTCTGAGGGGGAAAGGAAGTCCTCCCTTGCCCTCGACATGCTCTTTGCTGAGGGACGGTGCCGACAGGTGGAGGCCCTCACAGCAGAGCATCGAACAAGCCCAGTCCCGGCTTCGTCGGCTGTCCAAGCTAATCCCGCCGATGCTTGCCCCTGGGCTCAGACTGGGTTTCGCCGGCATCCATATTTTCTCACTTCACGGTGTGCTACTCCCGTAGCGAAAGACTGTGGGAGGCCTGGTAAACCGCGGCTAACGACGCGGAGGTGTATCCAGGAGGTCTCGTACCTTCTGCACCAGGATAGCGGGATTGAAAGGCTTTTGAAGAAAATCCTGTCCTGAGTCTACGACTCCATGGTGGGAAATGGCGTCGTCGGTGTAGCCAGAAATGTAGAGCACTCTCATCTCAGGGTGAAGGGGGGTCAGGCGATCCGCGACCGCGTGCCCGCTCATCTGGGGCATGACCACGTCGGTCACGAGAAGGTGAATCGGGCCTGCGTACTGTTTGCCGATCATCCATGCCTCAATGCCATGCCGTGCTTCTAGCACGGTGTAGCCGCTTATCTGAAGCATCTCCCTGACAAGCTCCCGGATCCCCGGATCGTCTTCAACCAGAAGAATCGTTTCCGTCCCCTGAGGCAGTTTGGAGGGCAGGGGATCGGTGAGCGCGGGTTGGGAATTGGCGTCGGCCTTCGGAAAGTAAATTGTGAACGTGGAGCCGCGTCCCCGTTCGCTCTGTACGCGGATGTGCCCGCCGAGTTGCTTCATGATTCCGGAGACGTTTGCCAAGCCCAACCCTGTCCCTTTCCCCGGCCCCTTGGTCGTAAAGAAGGGCTCAAAGATGCGGGACTCAGTCTCCGCATCCATTCCGTGCCCGCTGTCGGTGACGGTCAGCAGGACGTAGGACCCGGGCTCGACGACGAGTCCGTTGACGTGGGGAGCGTTGATCTCGACGTGCGCTGTTTTCAGAGAGAGCTTCCCTCCCTGAGGCATGGCATCGCGGGCATTCACAACCAGGTTCATGATGATCTGTTCCACCTGCGAGGGATCGGCCTTGATATGCCCCGGCACCGGATCCAAGGCGGTTTCCAGGTGGATGTCCTCACCGATCAGGCGTTGGAGCATCGTGTCCATGGCGGCTACGATGTGGTTCAGGTCCAACACCTGCGGCCGCTTCTCGTGGCGGCTGCTGAAGGAGAGGAGCTGCCGGGTCAGAGATGAAGCCCGATACCCCGCCTTCTTGATCTCTTCTAAAGATTTCCGGAGCGGGTCGTTTTCGCTAAGTTTGGTCGCCGCGATTTCGCTCCAGCCGAGGATGACTGTGAGTAGGTTGTTGAAATCGTGCGCAACTCCGCTCGTCAGTCGTCCCACGATATCCAACCTCTTGGACCGGTCGAGCTCCTGCTCGAGCAATTTCTGTACAGTGATGTTGTGGAAGGTGAGCAGGGCAGCCTCCTGGTCTTGGAACAGCAGATGCCTGAGCGACACCTCGACCCAGAGGGGAACGCTGTTCGTCTTCTTCGTCAGAAACTCATACGTGTTGTGGGCTGTCTTCGTGCTGACGGCTCCCAGGAGGGTCTCTCGGTCGGCTGGGTGGGCGCAGAACTCCTGGATCGTGTGGCCCTGCAATTGTGCAGGGGGAAGCCCAAGCATGAGTCCGAGTAATTCGTTCGCATACAGGAAGAGGCCGTCGTGTCTCCGAATGATAGCCACGGGAAGGGGGATCATGTCTGAGATAGCTCGACAGGTGGCCTCATCCTCACGCGATGAACTTCCCATCCTGGCGGCTAGAATCAGAGGTTCTTGATGTCCTGACTGCCCGGGCGGCTCCATGGGCGGATCCTCGTGCTGAGCCTCGAACAACAGGGCCATAAAAGTAGGGACAGGCGTGCCCTAACATCCTGCGACGCTAACAGCACGCAAAGGCCATGCCGGACCCTGCACCAAGATCATCGAGAGTGACGAGGCCTTGTCGTAGCACGAATGGGAGCCAGGGGTTGATGCGAAAGGGGGAATGGTGGGCGTCAGGGCTTTGATCGGAGCAGGAAAATTCCTCGTAGCCCATCACGTTCAGGGGGTGGTGGCTGGCCCAGGCACAGGAGCAAAAGGGGCAAAGGAGGCTGTGCCCTCGCGCACCACTTGAGCGAAGAGTTCGACGAGCTCGGGGTCAAAGCGGGTACCAGCCTGAGCCTGGAGCTGCTTCATAGCCTCGTCTCGAGAAACCGAAGCTTGGGGTGGAGGGCTGGCAGTCATCTCGTCGAATCGTTGGCCAATCGACACGATTCGTGCGAACAGGGGAATACCATCGCCTTGCAGGCCCTCGGGGTACCCAGACCCGTCAAACAGTTCATGGTGGTAGGCAATGATCTGGCTCACTTCCGCCGGCAATGCGAACGGAAGGAGTATCCGTGTACCCAGGTCGGTGTGGCGATGATTGCCCTCGGCCAGACCTTCTTCCAGCGGCCCGGTCTTGCCAGGTATCTGTCCTCCGATTCCGATCATGCCGATGTCGTGGAGCCAGGCGCCGAGCGTCAACGACATGCGCTCGATCTCGCTGAGGGGTAGGTGATTGCCCAATTGAGTTGAATAGAAACTCACGCGCTGGGAATGACTAAACAACTCCCGGTTGCTTACCTCCAGCACGTCGGACAGAAACCCAACGACCGGTGCGTATTGCCCGAACCTTGAATCACCGGGTTGCGCCGCTCCAGCTCTGGAGTACTGGTGCCTCAGTTGCTCCCATGCGACGGCGAGGTCAGTATCTGCCTCCCTCAGGTCTGGCTGACGCCGTAGGCAGTGTCTCAGTCGGTCGAGCCGCTGTTTTTTGGCGAGAGTCTGTTTGATCAGCGTGATGAGCTCCGTGACGTTGAAGGGCTTCAGAAGGTACCCCGCGGCCCCATACCGAAGCCCGTCCATCGCCGACTTCAGGCTTCCATAGCCCGTAATGATGATGACTTCCAGGCCTTCGTGCTCAAGTTTGAGCTCCCGCAACAGTTCCACTCCGGGCCGATCGGGGAGCTTCAGATCTAGTGTGACCAGGTCGACAGGCTGCTCCTTGAGCAGTTGTAACGCCGCTTGTGCATTCTCGACAGCGTGGAGATCGTAGAAAGGGCGGAGGATCATCTTGAGCGCATTTCGCGGGCCGGTTTCGTCCTCCACGATGAGAATGGTGGGCTTGTCGTTCTCTGGGGCGATCATTAGTTCCCTACCCCCTTCTTCTCAAAAGACAGATCTGCACAACACTGGCAAAGCTTGAGCAAAGATGATGCCTTTTCAGCGCTAACCCCAAATGCATCCTCCAAGTTGAAAAATCAATCCAGGAACTCTGTTTTACTAATCAGACGGTCAGCCAGAGAGATAATAAGGTTCCTCAGAATGTACAAATTTGCACATTGTGCAAATTTGTACATTCTGAAGCTTCACCGCTGCACGCTAGGGGAGTCAGGTGACAAATGTACATCCTCCCGGCATATG
>SCVQ01000577.1 GCA_004296865.1 Nitrospirota bacterium | reverse complement strand
CACGAGGGATCAACTCGGCGCAAATCTGCGATCCCGGCGGGACTTACTAGCCGGTACGATGTTGACTTTCCCGCAGTTCTTCGAGTGCCTTCAAAATCTCAGCCGGTCGTGGTGGGCAGCCAGGGATGCGGACATCCACGGGAATGTGTCGCTCGACCGGGCCGGTCACGGCATAGCTCCCTTTGAAGACCCCGCAGTTGATGGCGCAGTCCCCTAGGGCGATCACCACCTTTGGATCGGGCGTGGCTTTGTAGACATCCTTCAGAGCCCGCTCCATGTTTACTGTGACCGGCCCGGTGACCACCAGCGCGTCGGCGTGACGAGGGGAGGCCGCCACGTGGAGGCCGAAGCGCTCTGCGTCGTACACCGGGTTCATCAAGGCATTCATCTCCATCTCGCAGGCATTGCAGGAGCCCGTATCCACCTCACGGATGGTCAAGGACCGTCTGAAGGGCCTGGCTTTTTTCTTGGCCTCTGGAGCGACTGGCCGCTCGGCCGGCCCGGCCTCCGGATGCCGGCCTGTCACAACCCCTGTCTTGAGGCTCTTCTTGATGATGCGAAACATCTTCTCCTCCCGGAATTGACGATTCAGCAGAATTGACGATTGAGTCATTGAGGGATTGATGATTTTTCCGAAAACCAATCGTCAATGAACCAATCGTCAATCGTCAATTCTTCACAGGTCGTTACCCGCGTACGACAGATTGAAGCTCTTGTTGATGAGCGGGAAGTCCGGAACGATATTGCCCAGGACCGCCCACTGGATCGCCGGCCAGTTGACGAAAGATGGATCGCGCACCTTGCAGCGGTGAACCCGTCCTTCTTCCCCGGCCATGACCATGTAGAGGATCTCGCCCCGCCAACCCTCGACAGCCGATAGGGCCCATTCGCCTACTGCTGGAGTACGGGATGGCTCCGCCTTGATGGGGCCTTGCGGCATCCGTCCGCGGATTCCCCTGATAAGCCGTGCGGACTCGTGGATTTCATCCATGCGGACTCTCATGCGGGCCCGCACATCACCGTAGCGATAGAGGGCCACGTTGACCGGTAGTTCGTCGTAGGCGGCAAAGGGACGATCACGGCGCAGGTCTCGATCGATGCCGGAGGCTCGTCCGACCACGCCCATGACTGCATGGTCCCAGGCAGTCCGTTCCTTGAGGACTCCCGTCGCCTCCAGCCGGTCCGTGAGGGAGGCGTTGGCGAAAATGATGGTCTCGATCTCGGAAAAGTCCCGCTCGATCGCGTCAATTTCTTCCACCACTTCAATCAACTGCGCTGAAGTAAAATCGATCCCGACGCCGCCCACCCGATTGACGCCACGGAGAAAGCGGGAGCCGGTCAGCCGGTCATTGAGCTGCAGGATCCGCTCCTTCATCCGGCCACAATGGGCATGGGCCAGGGCATAGGCGGTGTCGTTGCAGATGGCCCCGACATCGCCCAGATGGTTGTGCAGCCGTTCCAGTTCGAGGTACAGGCTGCGCAAGTAGCGGGCACGCCGTGGAATCTCCAGCCCCAGCAATGTTTCCACCGCCTGGCAATAGGCCAGACTGTGGCCAACGGTCGTGTCGCCGGAGACCCGCTCGGCCAGCGGCACGGCAGTGGTCAGCGGCTGCTGCTCGAAGAGCTTTTCGACCCCTCGGTGCTTCCAAAAGTGGTGCAGCTCGAGTTGCATGATCGGTTCCCCGGCGACCGAGAATCGGAAATGTCCCGGCTCGATGATCCCGGCATGGATCGGTCCGACCGGCACCTCGAACACCCCTTCGCCTTCGATACGGCGAAAGACGTGTTGGCCTTGTTGCCGTGCCAACACCTTGTCCCATGGAAAGTCTTTCTTGAGCGGGTGAGCCCCTTTGGGCCAGTGCTCATGCCGTACCAGTCGTCGCAGGTCCGGGTGCCCTTGCGCGATCAGGCCGAACAGGTCCCTGATCTCGCGCTCGTACCACTTGGCCGCATGGATGTGAGGCGTGATGGACTGGAACAACCGGTCGTCGC
>SCVQ01000576.1 GCA_004296865.1 Nitrospirota bacterium | reverse complement strand
GCAAGTGATACAGCGCCATCCCATGAAAAACAAAGAGCCGGTATCGTCCTGCAAGTCTTCAAAGAAATCTTGCGTCATTACGCCTTTGCACCGAGGACATTCCATGGCACCTCTCCTATATATGATGGGTCACTTTCGAGCCAATGTTCTTTTCGCTCAAAATGACCAGTGAATTGCTGGTACACCCATTACTACGACTATTTTAGTCTGCGACTAAAATAGTCGGCTTTAAAGTAGCACAAAAGCAAATATAGTGTCAATAACGAGCAATCCATTTAGATATCAGTAGTTACGACTCGCGCAGAAAATAGCAGAAAGAACCCCATAGCAGGATGGGCTGAAGTGCAATTAGATCAATACTCGAAGTGGTGCGAGTGTTCTAGGCCTGATAACGTTGTAGGTTATAAGCCAGTCCCAGCTTCGACAAGGTGAAGATAAGCCACTTTGAAGGGTCGAAGTTATACCACTTTGGACCATTGCGGTAGTCCCGAAGATGTGTATGGTGGTAGTTGTGGTACCCTTCTCCGAAGGTCACCAGGGAGATCCACCAACTATCCCGGCTGCTGTCATTGGTACCGTGAGGCTGCGCGCCCCAGAGGTGGCAGATGGAGTTGATGCAGAAGGTTGAATTAAGGACCAGGAAGATTCGGCAGACCCCGGCAAGTAGAAAGCCGCTCAGCCCTCCCATCAAACCGCCGTGCCAGAGCCCTATGCCGAAGGGCAGCAACAGGCCGGAGAGGACGATCGGGACGTAATACCGGTGCTGCCACATGATCAACGGGTCTTTCCTCAATTTGGATTCCCATTTTTCTTCACGGTATGGAGACTTCTCGAAAATCCAGGTGCAGTGGCTATACCAAAACCCCTTCAATGCATTGTAGGGATCTTCTTCTTGGTCGCAACGGGCATGGTGCCGGATATGATCCGAACACCACCGGAGTGCCGAGTTCTCCATCGCCCACCCGCCGACGATGAGCAGGCAGACCTTGACCCAGTTCCGGCATTCAAAACTTCGGTGGGAAATCAGGCGATGGTAGCCAACCGTGATTCCAAGCCCGCTGGCCATGTAAAGGACGGCAAACATGACCCAATCCAATTTGCTGAACCCGTAGGCAATGCCAAAGGCCGGCACAGCGGTGACCGTGGCCACCGTGAAAACGGCAAAGAGCACGATGGCTACGTAATCCTTTTTGCGGGCGACCTTTTCCACTCTCTTCCCTCCGGTACGTGTGAACGGCATCAGACGCCGATAAAATTCTTATAATTATAACAAACATAATGATAAGTTTTCAAGTGAACAATGGTCGAGCCCATGCTCGGTGTATACTATGGCCAAGAACGATCGAGAAAACCCCTTAATCCTCTAACGCGAGGAAGCGATGAGAGTCCAGGATTCTGTTCTTGAAGCCGCCATTCGCCGGATCGGGCAATCGCTGGCCGAGCGGTCATCCGGTCTTGCTCCGACGGTCTTCGATCCTCGTTGGTGGTCCAGCGCCCTGCTTGATTGGTGCATGAAAGATGCGGCGTTCAAGGTCCAGCTTTTTCGTTTCATCGATGTCCTTCCTTCCCTTCGCAGCGACGAGCAGATTACAAAGCTTGCAGAGGAATACCTGGGCGAGAAGGCCGTGGCGCTTCCCCTGCAGTGGGGGATGCGAGCCATCTCGGCGAGCAAGCTCGGCGCTCGCCTCAGCGCCACGTCCCTGCGCCAGCAGATTATGCAGATGGCGAGGGTGTTCATTGCCGGGGCGACGGTTGAAGAAGCGCTGCCGGTTCTCTTGCGCCTCTGGAAGCAGGGGCGCGGTTTTTCGGTCGACTTGCTGGGAGAAGCCACCGTCAGCGAGCGGGAGGCCGACCAGTACCGCGACCGTTGTCTGGAGGGACTGGCTCGTCTCGGCTCGGCCACGGCAACCTGGCCTGCCGTTCCCCTGCTGGAGCGGGACCACTTCGGGCCCCTTCCGCGGGTCCACCTGTCGGTCAAGCTCTCGGCGCTCTGTTCTCGGCTTGACCCTATCGATCCCGAGGGGAGCTTCCGGTGCGTTGCCGCCCGCCTCCGCCCGATTCTGGACGAAGCGCTGGCGCTTCCGGCCGCCATCACCTTCGATATGGAACAGGCGGAGCTGAAAGACCTGACCTTGATGATTTTCATGAAACTCCTTTCCGAGGAAGCGTATCGACGCTACCCGTACGGCGGCATTGCGATCCAGGCGTACCTGAAAGAATCGCAAAGTGATCTGGAGCGGTTGCTTCAATGGGCTCGGCATCGCGGCGTGCCTGTCACGGTCCGATTGGTCAAGGGAGCCTACTGGGATTCCGATTCGATCCGCTACCAACAGCGGGGATGGCCGGTGCCGCTTTTCCGAAGCAAGCCGGAAACGGACATCAATTACGAGACCTTGAGCCGGATGTTAATCGAGCAGGCCGATTGTGTCAGACCTGCGTTCGGGACGCACAACCTGCGCAGCCTGGCCCATGCTGAAGCGGCTGCCCAATCGGCCGGTCTCCCTCCTCATGCCTGTGAATACCAGATGATCTTCGGGATGGCGGAGCCGTTACAGGCCGCTGTGGCCGAAACCGAACGGCGCGTTCGAATTTATTCCCCGATCGGAGAATTTATTCCCGGCATGGCCTATTTGGTGCGGCGTCTCCTGGAGAATACCTCCAACGAGTCTTTCCTGCGGAAGGAATACGCCGAATCGGAACCATTGGACTTGCTGCTGGCCTCTCCCCACCCACCGATCAAGCAGGCTCTCGATTCGCAGCAGCGCTCCCCGATTGAGGGCGGTGTATCTGGACCGAGCCGTGCGGCAACCGGTCGCGACGAGTGGTTTGTCAACGAGCC
>SCVQ01000575.1 GCA_004296865.1 Nitrospirota bacterium | reverse complement strand
GTCTGCAGCCGCGCCGAACCTTCCATCGAACAAACCGGGCAAGCGAGCTGGCGCAGATGCACTTGAGCGGGGGCAATACCTCGTCAAACTAGGCGGATGCAACGATTGTCACACGCCGGGATACGCCCAGTCCGGAGGAAAGGTCGAGGAGAAACAGTGGCTTGTGGGCGACCGGCCTGGCTGGCGCGGACCCTGGGGCACAACCTATGCGTCCAATCTCAGGCTCTTCATAGAAACCCTATCCGAAGACCAATGGGTGCAAGTCGCTCGCACCCTACAAACGCGCCCACCTATGCCGTGGTTTACACTTCGCAGTCCAGAGGAGCGCGATCTGCGTGCGATGCACAAGTTTATCAAGCACCTTGGACCGGCGGGTGAGCAGGCCCCTTCTTATCTCCCGCCGGATCAGGAGCCTCCGCAACCGTATGTCCAGTTCCCGCAACCTCAGAAATGACTCGGCAAGGACTCGAGGGTCTACGCCGATGCGGTTGACGATCCTCGGCTCGGGCACCAATGTCCACCCGACTCGCGCCGCCGCGGGCTACTTGGTCCAGACCGACCAGACCCTCCTGCTCGACTTCGGCCCTCGCACGCTCGTCAATCTGATCAAGACGAAGACCGACCGGCACCGTATCACGCACATCCTCTTCTCCCACTTCCACGCCGATCACTTCTCGGACTTCATCACGTTCTTTTTCGATGCCGTCTACGTGTCAAAGTTCGTCGGCGTACGACCGGACCTGACCCTCATCGGTCCGCGGGGAACCAGGCGGCTGTTCGGCTCGATTCTCCGCACCTTCCCCGGATTCAAGACCGCCCCGTTCCGCGTGCGTATCCGGGAGGTGGCGGACCGGAGTTTTTCGCTGGGACACACACGCATCGTCCCGCGCACCGTCCTGCACAGTTCGCGACTGCACTGCCTCGGCTATCGAATCGAGTACGGCGGCAAGGTGCTGGCCTATTCCGGTGACGCGCAACACTGCGTCAACCTCGTGCGCCTGTGTCGCCACGCAGATGTCGCCGTGCTGGACTGCTCGTTTCCCGCCAACCGCCCCGGGCCTGGGCACATGCACGCGGGGGACTGCGGCAAGGTCGCGCAGGAAGCCGGCGTCACACGCCTGATCCTCTCGCACTTGTATCCGATCGCCGAGCGGTATGATGTCAAACGGCAAGCCGGCCGTTTGTTTGCAGGCCGGACTACGGTGGGGCGGGACTTGATGACGGTCGTGCTGTAGGTGGGCTGGATCGGCCGGGGCAGGCGCCGGCTCTTGCTGGGATGCGGTCGATTAGATGCCCTGTTCGCACTCCCCTTTTTTGCCGCCCCTCTTTTCGTCAACGTGCCCGCTCTCGAGGATGTCCATGAAGCGGCTCAACCGTGCCCCCTTCACGGCATCGTCCATCTTCTGATAAATCGCCATCAGATTTTTTAAGGTTCGGGCCAAGATCGCGCGGGACGAGCTTTTGGACAGATACTTCTCCTCGAAGCCGTAGCCGGCCTGCATGAGGAACCGCGCGCAATCTTTCTCGGTGAGCAAGGCCCCGCCGTTGAAGCAGTCCACGAAAACCTTGTACCGTTCCGACTCGAATTTCACCAGAAAATGCCCGGGCATGCCGATGCCGATCAGCGGCAGGCCGATACGCCGCCCCACGAGCAGGTAGAGGATCGACAGGCTGATCGGAATACCGGTGCGCCGATCGAGCACCGCGGTCCCATGCGGTCACGGACTTCAGTCGCCATCGTATCGAGCTGGCGCCCGTAGGCCTGCACGTCCAGGTTGGGATAGCCGTAGCGGGCGATCAGAAAAGCGCCGGTTTCCAAATCGACGCGGTCATCGGGGTACGCCGCCAGGGTGCGGAGATCATCTTCAAGCCGGCTCCCACGGATCTCATCGAGGATCTCCTCGATCCGCCGCGCCATCTCAGGCTGCTCGATCTCGGCTTCTTGCAGCAGCGGCACCGCCGTATCGCCGATTTCGACCAGCTTGCCGCTGATGGTCTTGACGATCCGTTCGTTCTCGTCAGCCAAAAGCCTGATCAGCGCCCGAATCTGATTTTCGCTGGAACCTACCATGCGTCGCTCGTCGCTCGTTATGCATCGCTCGTATCTTGTCACTCGCCTGACGCTTCGCGGCTTCTCCGCTCACCCCATCGCTCGGCGAAACGCACGGGCACTGCCATAGAGGCAGAGCGCATCGAAGGCCACCATGATCACCACGACCATGGCCACGGGACCCAACGCGTCGGCCCAGCCGGACAGGATCAGAGGCCGGACCGCGTCGATGGCCCAGGTCATGGGGTTAAACCGGGCGAGCACGCCCATCCAGGTCGGCATCGCCGACAACGGCACCAAGGCCGAACTGAGAAAGATCATCGGCAGCGAAAGAAACCCCAGCACGGAGAAGAAGTCGCCGTGGCTCTTGACCGAAAAGGCCATGGCCATCGAAATGGCGGTCAGCCCGACGCCGAACAACAGGCCGAT
>SCVQ01000574.1 GCA_004296865.1 Nitrospirota bacterium | reverse complement strand
GCTCTTCCGATCTCATCATATTATTATTATATTGTGTAGTCCGGTCTAGGCACCGCTGAAAGCCACTTGAACCCAATGGCCCAGATAGTGAGTGGCTGCAATCACGACTAGCGCAATCACAAGGTGTTCTGCAATGACGCCCCAGGGAGAAACCTGTTGCTCTTTTGCCATAGAAAAACTCAACAGGCCCAAGAGCAAAAGCCCCCATATTATTCCAGCCACAATGGCGGTCGCGATGGGAAGGAGGAGGATCGGGACCAGAAACGTCAAGGCGAACACAAACTTGGCCAGGAAAGTCGCCACGGTCGCTTCCCAGATTTCCCTGGCGCTGTGTTGGTTCTCGGATTCTTGCGAGACATGCATCCCCAGAGCATCTGAAAAGGCGTCCGCGACGGCGATGGTGATGATTCCCCCAGCCACGACCAGCTTGGAATGGGTGCCGGAATGCAACCCGACCATGAGGCCCAGCGTCGTAATGATCCCCGAGGTCAACCCGAAACTCAGGCCAGTTTTCAACGAACCTTTCAGCATCGGCCTCCCGGCAACCGCTCAGCTCGTTTTCTGTCCGCCTTGCATAGTCATCACGTAGTTCACGCAGCCGGTCAGGCTCGAGAGTTTCGAGTAATCCGCCTCGGGAATCTCGATGTGCAGGGCTTCGTGCAAGGCGATCACGAAGTTCAAAAAGTCCATGGAGTCGATGTCCAACTGGTCGCGAAAGCCGACCTCGGGGTTGAGTTGCGTCAAGTCCGCCTCAGGCGCAATCTCTCCCAGGAGGCGCAACACCGTGCCTGCAATCTCAGCGGCCGTCAACTTCATCGTCATAGCCGGCCCGGCTCCTGAAGCAGCCGGTCGACAGCAGCCAGCAACAACCCGCCGCGGTGGCCGTCGGTCACCCGGTGATCGGCAGAGAGCGTGGCGGTCACGACCGGCCTGGGGACCACCGTCCCCTCGGCGACCCAGGGACGTTCCACCACCTTGCCGAAACCCACGAGCGCGACTTGCGGCGGATAGATGACGCCGAACACGGTTTCGACTCCCTGTTCGCCCAAGCTCGTGACCGTGATCGTGGGATCGGACAGTTCGGAACTCCGCAAAGACCCGGCGCGAGCCCGTTTCACGAGATCACGGAAGTTCTGCATCAGTTCGCCCAGGCTCTGCCGGTCTGCATCATGCAGAGCCGGAGCCACGAGGCCCCCTCCCCGGAGCGAGATGGCCACACCCAGATGGATGACCTGGCTCTGTACCGCTTGCCCGTCTTTCCAGACCGCATTTAACTCCGGCACCTCTCGCAAGGCCAAGGCGACAGCTTTGAGAAGCAGCACACCGTACAACAGCCGGTCCGCAACGGGCCGTTTGAGATTTTCCTCGCTCAGCCAAGCCAGGGCCCGGCCCATGTCGATGGTCGTGCTGAGGTAATAGTGAGGAATTTCCCGCTTGGAACGGGCCATCGCTGCCGCGATCGCCTGCCGCATACGAAGCAGGCGATCGCCTGCTTCGCCGGCTCGTGGCGCTGGACTAGGGGCTATGGGTTCCGCTGGCGACTCGCCTATAGCCCGGCGCCTATCGCCCATAGCCTGGGCTGCGGTTTCGATGTCGCGCCGCGTGATCGCGCCGTCCGGGCCTGTGCCCTGCACCCCGGCAGGATCGACGCCAAGCTCTCGCGCCAGTTGACGCGCCGACGGTGAAATGCGGAGCCGGCTCGGTTCGACGGCCGGAGGCGCAGCCTGAGCGATCGCGCCCTCCTCGCGGATGATCGCCAGGACCGTTCCCACGGGAACCTTTTCGCCAGGCTGGACCAGAATCTTCTCGATGACACCGGTGGAGAAGATCTCGACATCGATCGCCGCCTTGTCGGTCTCGACTTCGGCCACGATCTCGCCGCGCGTCACGCGGTCCCCTTCCTTCTTTTTCCAGGCCACCAGCGTGCCGGCGCTCATGTCCGCGCCGAGCGTAGGCATGACGAATTCAGCCATGACACACCGTTGACGATTTAAGGGAATTGGATGATTGAATCATTGGGTCATTGACGATTAACGGATTCGTTAAATCTTGGCAATCATTCTTCTCAATCATCAATCGTCAATTCTGTACAATCGTCAATGCTTACTCGCCCTGCATTGCGCGCACGGCCTGCACGATCGAACCCACACTCGGCAGCGCCGCATCTTCCAAATGTTTGGGATAGGGAAGGGGGACCTCGGCGCTGCAGACTCGCGCAACCGGCCCGTCGAGGTCATAGAACCCGCCTTCCATGATCTGTGCGCTGACCTCTGCGGCAAAACTGCCGGTGCGCCAAGCCTCATCCACGATGATCGCGCGATGGGTTTTTTTGACGGAGGCCAGGATCGTGGCCCCATCGAGCGGACGCAGCACCCGGAGGTCGATGACCTCGGCTTCGATCCCTTCGGCGGCCAGCCGATCGGCTGCCTCCAACGATTTCCACAAGGAGCCGCCGAACGTAATGATCGTGACGTCCCGGCCCGGCCGCCGCACCACCGCCTTGCTGATGTCCACCGGACCTACCTCTTCCTCCAACTCCCCTTCCATGGGATATAGATAGGCGTGCTCGAAGATGAACACCGGGTCCGGCTCGCGAACCGACGCGAGCAACATGCCCCTCGCGTCGGTTACCGTTGCGGGCGTGAGGACCGTGATCCCGGGGATGTGCGCATACCACCCTTCCAGGCTGTGGGAATGTTGCGCCGCCACCTGACGCCCTCCTCCCGTCGCCATACGCACCACCAAAGGGACGCTGAATTGCCCGCCGGACATGTGCCGGATGGTGGCCGCGTTGTTCACAATCTGATCCAAGGCCAGCAAGCTGAAGTTGACCGTCATCACTTCCACGATCGGCCTCATCCCGCCCAAGGCCGCGCCGATGCCGGCCCCGACGAAGACGGATTCGGAGAGCGGCGTATCGCGTACCCGCTCCGGTCCGAATTCCTCCAGCAGTCCGTGACTGCAGGCATAAGTCCCGCCATAGCGGCCGACATCTTCCCCCATCAAGAAGACGCGTGGATCGCTCTTCAGGGCTTCGCGCAGCCCGGTCCGGACCGCCTCTCGATAAGTTGTTTTAATCATACTGAGCTTTCAGCCTTCATCTCTCAGCTTCCGGATTTTCTGCTCAGACAAGCTGAGCGCCGACAACTGATCGTTGATGGCTTCTGTATACACATCCTTCGTCAAATCTTCGACCGGTTCCCAGGGCCCTGCTTCCGCAAAGGCGATGGCGTCGGCGATTTCAGCGGCGATGGCCGCTTCCATCCTGGCCAGGTCGTCGGACGTGAGGCACTTCCATTCTCGGAGAAGCCCCTCGAAGATTACAATCGGGTCCCGCTGCTTCCATTGCTCGACCTCTTCCTTCGTGCGGTAACGCTCCGCGTCATACATCGAATGGGCGCGGAACCGGTAGGTCCGGTATTCCAGGAGGTAGGGCCCTCCCCCGCCACGCACCACCTCGGTGGCCCGTTTTGTCGCGGCCTCGACCGCCAGGACATCCATTCCATCCACCGCCTCGCCAGGGAGATCATAGGCTTGGGCTTTGCGGGCGATATCCGTTTGGGATTGGTGCCGCGCCAGGGCCGTCCCCATGGCATAGAGGTTGTTCTCGCAGAGGAAAAGCACCGGGAGCTTCCAGAGCGCAGCCAGGTTGAGCGACTCGTGAAATTCGCCCTCCGCCACAGCCCCGTCGCCGAAGAAACAGGCGGTCACGCGAGCCTTGTCCTGTAGCTTGTCGGCCAGCGCCAGCCCCACTGCAATCGGCAGACCGCCGCCCACAATCGCCAGTCCCCCGTAGAAACGGCGAGCTGCATCGAAGAAGTGCATGGAGCCGCCCCGGCCCCTCGCACAACCATTGGCTTTGCCGTAGAGCTCCGCCATGAGGGAGCCGGCCGGCGTGCCACGCACGAGGGCATGACCATGTTCCCGGTAGGTCGCAACGATGGCATCCTCCGGCGTGAGCGCTTGAAGCGCCCCGACCGCCACTGCCTCTTCCCCGATGTAGAGGTGCAGGAACCCGCGAATCTTCCCCAGGCTGTAGAGCTCCACCGTCTTCTCCTCGAAGCGGCGGATCCGCAACATCTGCCGAAGCAATTCCAGTGCTTTTTGACGGTCAATTGTCTTGTCCGTGCTCACCGTTACTCTCCACTCCTTACGCTTCACGCCTCACGCTTCACGCACTTTCCAGCGTCGACGTGTCTCCCTCCGGCAGGCCCAATTCGCGAGCCTTCAGCAGCCGTCGCATGATTTTGCCGCTCCGCGTCCTGGGCAGGGAGGGCAGGAACTCGATCTCCTTCGGTGCAACCACCGCGCCGAGCCTCGCCCTGGCGAAGCCCAGCAATTCACGTTGGAGTTCGTGGCTGGGCTCATACCCATCCTTGAGCGAGACGAAGGCCTTGACCACTTCCATCGCGACGGGGTCCGGCTTACCGATCACCCCCGCCTCGGCCACAGCCTTGTGCTCGATCAGGATGCTCTCGACTTCGAAGGGCCCGACCAGATGGCCGGAGGTCTTGATCACGTCGTCGGTCCGTCCGACGAACCAGAAATAACCGTCCTTGTCCTTCTTGGCCAAGTCGCCGGTCAGATAGAACCCGCCGACAAAGCATTTCTGATACCGCTCCGGCTCGTTCCAATAAGCCCGGAACATGGATGGCCAGCCAGGACGGAGCGCCAACTCGCCTTGCACGCCGACTTCCGCGACTTCCTCGACCCCGCCGGCCTCGGTCCGTTTCACGATCGCCGCGTCGATCCCCGGCAAGGGACGCCCCATCGACCCTGGCCTGATGTCCATGGCCGCATAATTGGCGATCATAATCCCACCCGTCTCGGTCTGCCACCAGTTATCGTGGAACGGCTGCCCGAAGGCCTGCTGCCCCCAGACGACCGCTTCCGGGTTGAGGGGCTCGCCTACGCTGGCCAGAAAGCGGAGCGAGCGGAGGTCGTACTTGCGGATCGGCTCCAGGCCCGCCTTCATCATCATACGGATGGCCGTGGGAGCCGTGTACCAGACCGACACCTGTTGCTCCTGCAGAATGCGATACCAGCGCTCCGCGTCGAAGTCGCCCTCGTCCACGATGCTCGTGACGCCGTTCGTCAAGGGCGCGATGATGCCGTAGGAGGTGCCGGTGACCCAGCCGGGGTCGGCCGTGCACCAAAAGACGTCGTCCTTGTGCAAGTCCAGGGCAAGCTTGCCGGTCATATGGTGAGCCACCACCGCCTGATGGACGTGCACCGCTCCCTTGGGCGCGCCGGTCGTCCCGCTGGTAAAGTGGAGCAAGGCCATGTCTTCAGGATCGGTCGGAGCGATCGTAAAGCGGTCGCCGGCCTCGGCCAAGAGCCAATGATAGTCGTGCGTGCCCGGCACATGAGTCGGCTTGTGATCGTCCCCGACCAACAGGACTTGTTCGAGGTGCGGGAGTGACGCGCGCAGCCCCGCCACTTTCCGCTGGTACAGCGATTCGGTCGTGACGAGGACTTTGGCCTGGCCGATCGCCAGACGCGCGCGGATGGGCTCAGGGCCGAAAGCCGAGAACAGCGGGCAGAAGACGCTCCGATTCTTGAACGTGCCGAGGGCCGTGACGTAGAGCTCCGGGATGCGCCCGGCCAGGACATAGACGCGATCGCCCTTGCCCACGCCCAGACGCTGCAGAACATTCGCAAACCGGTTGGTCAGTTCTTCCAGCCGACCATAGGTGTAGTCGCGGACCTCGCCGTTCTTGCCGATCCACCGCAGAGCCAGGTGATCCCGGAGAGGCCCGGCGGCATGACGATCGACGGCCTCATACGCGATGTTGAGGCCCCCGTCGGGGAGCCCGTCGAGTTCGCGGCGGGATTTTTCCCACGAAAAGGTCGCGCGGACTTCCCCGTAGTCATACAGATGCGGAATGGTACTCCATTCTCGCCTCGACTTGATGATTGTCTCCCATCCCATCGATACAACCCTTGCTCTCAAACTGTGCAAGGGACAGACCACGATATGATCCTGTGCCTTTGCGGAAAAGACACCCTAAAACGGCCAGTTGAGCAGGGCAGAGCCGAAGGGGACCCC
>SCVQ01000573.1 GCA_004296865.1 Nitrospirota bacterium | reverse complement strand
CTTGCTCCGGTACAGTGCGATGATGATGGCCAGCCCGACCGCCACCTCGGCGGCGGCCACGGTGAGCGTGAAAAAGACGAAGACCTGGCCGGCGACATTCTGGAAATACTGCGAAAAGGCGACGAAGTTGATGTTGGTGGCGTTCAGCATCAACTCGACCGATAACAAGATGATGATGATGTTGCGCCGGATCAGGACCCCGACCAGCCCCGTGACGAACACGATGGCGCTCAGGATCACGTAGTAGGACAATGGGACAGCCATAACCCCTCGTTATGCGTAATGGGTGATGCGTGACGAGTTTGGGGACATGCGTGTCCTGTTCGCGTTACGCATGAGGCATCACTGATTACGGCTCGCCAAACCGATGTCTTTCTTGGCCAGCACGATCGCGCCGATCATCGCCACCAGCAAGATCAGCGAGGCGACTTCGAACGGGAACAGGTAGGTCGAGTACAGGACCTCCCCGATCGTCTCGGTGTTCCCGGTTGCCTGGTCGGCCTGTCCGGCGCCGCCCAACGTCGGCAGCGGTTCCGAAGAGAAGCCGCGGAGGATCGCCAGCATCAGCACCTCGGTCAGGATGGTCACGCCCAAGAGCGCCGCCAGCGGGAACTGGGCATGGTAGCGTTCCTCGCGCTTCACGTTCAGCAACATCACCACGAACAGGTACAGGACCAGGATGGCGCCGGCGTAGACGATGATCTGGACGGCGGCCAGGAATTCGGCGTGGAGGGTGACGTAGAGTCCCGCCACGTGGAAGAACATGATCAGCAGGGAGATGGCGCTGTAGATGGGATTCCGAAGCGCCACCACCAAGACGGAGGTCAGGACGATCACCCCGGAGAAGTAGAAGAAGAACGCTAGTGCCACAGTGTGGGACCCTCTTGCCCTGCTTGCGCGTCAGTTCGCGATGACCGGTCTTCGCCCGTACTCCAATCCTCAGGGCGTGGAGGATCGCGTTACGTGTGCTTCGGCGGCAAATGCTTAAATGCGACGTTGAAGAACGCCACGTTGGGATGCTGCAATTCCAGCCGTTTCTCCCGCACCGGGAAGGACCGATCCCCGATCGCCAGGAGTTGCTGCTTGTTCAGCTGAAGCAGCCGCTTGTCGTACACGGCCCACTCGTACTCGCGGGTCATGCCCAGCGCGTCCACCGGACAGGCATCCACACAGAGCCCGCAGAACAGGCAGCGGGTCATGTCCATGTAATATTCCTTGGCGTACCGCTTGGTGGGCTCGCCGGGCACCTCCGCGCTGACCACCTTGATCACCCGGGACGGGCAGGCCGCCTCGCAGAGGTCGCAGCCGACGCACTTCTCCGTTCCGTCGTCGTAGCGCAGCAATGAGAGCATGCCGCGATAGCTGTCCGGCAGCGTTCGTTTCTCGTGCGGGTACTGCAGCGTGATCGGTTTGTAGTGCACCAGGTGCATGAGCGTGGCCTTCATGCCGATCAGGATCTCGTAAAAGAGGATCGTCTTGAGCCAGGCTTTGAATTTCATAACTGAGCCTTCAGCAGTCAGCCGTCAGTATTCAGCTTCCGAATCCGGACACACCATTTTTGCACACATCTTCTTGCCTGATAGCTGAGAGCTGATTGCTGACAGCTTATCCTTTCGGAAAAAAGTACGCCGCGATGGCGGTTACGAGGATATTGCCCAGTGCGATCGGGAGCATCACCTTCCAGCCGAACCGCATGAGCTGGTCGTAACGCAAGCGCGGCAGCGTCGCGCGCAACCAGAAAAACAGGAACAGGAAGAAATAGACTTTGACCGCAAACCAGACGACGCCCTCCACCCAGGCCAGGTTCTCGGGGAGCAAAGTGCCGGGGTAGGGCGCGTTCCAGCCGCCCAGGAACAGCGCGGCGGCGATGCAGGAGACCAGGATCATGTTGGCGTATTCCGCCAGGAAGAAGAACGCGAACCGCATCCCGCTGTATTCGGTGAAGAAGCCCGCCACCAGCTCGCTTTCGGCTTCGGGCAGGTCGAAGGGCACCCGGTTGGTTTCCGCCACGGCCGAGATGACGTAGACGACGAAGGCGAAGACCTGCGGGAAAGGAAACGCGAAGATGTACCAGTGCCAGAATCCTCCGGCCTGGGCTTCGGTGATCTTCACCAGGCTGAGTGAACCGGCCAGCAGGAGCACCCCGACGATAGCCAGCCCGACGTTCAACTCATAACTGATCACCTGGGCGGCCGACCGCAACCCCCCCAGCAGCGAATATTTGCTGTTGGAGGCCCAGCCGCCGAGGATGATGCCGTAGGCGCCGATGGAGGTGAAAGCCAGGATGTAGAGGATGCCGATGTTGATGTCGCTGATCACGAAGGGCTGAAACTGATAGCCGAACAGCTCGACGGTCCGGTTGGGGCCGAAGGGCACCACCGCGAAGCCGATGAGGGCCGGGACCAGCGCGAGGATCGGCGCCAGGGTGAAGAGAAATTTGTTCGCACCGGCCGGGACGATGTCTTCCTTGAAGAACAGCTTCAGTCCGTCTGCGATGGGCTGCAAGACCCCGTAGGGCCCCACTTCCATGGGCCCCATCCGATCCTGCATCCAGCCGAGGACCTTGCGTTCCGCCAGCGTGAGGAACATGACGGTCAGCAGGACGATGCCCATGACCACGGCGATCTGGGCTACCGAGAACGCCAATTTCAATCCGACTTCAGCCATGTAAACTCCTTATGGGCTAGAGGCGCGGGGCAATCGGCTCTAGGCAAGACGTTCCGACCCATAGCCTATCGCCCATCGCCTATAGCCTCTCAATTGTTACTTGCGTCAGCTTGTAATACGGCACCTGTGTGACCGGGTCCGTTGAGACGGTCAGGAGCCGACGCGCCTCTTGATCGAAGTGTTCCGGGAAGAGGACCAGGCCTTTCGGCACGCGCTCCGCCAACATGACGGTCGTGGTCATCGCGCCGAGGTTGTTGGTAACGCGGACCTGGTCGCGATCCGCAAGGCCCAGCCTGGCCGCATCCGCCGGGTTCAGCGTGAGCGATCCCTCTGCCTGGACCTGCAATAATCCTTTGGAGCGGGTCGAAAGTTTCCCGGAGTGAAAGAGGCTCTGGGCGATCAGCAGCGTCAGATGGCCATCGTTCCCCGCCCCCCGCGCCTCGTGCCCCGTGCCCGACAGGGCATAGCGGTCGGCTGCATCCGTCGCATAGCCGGTGTGGAGGTAGCCGTCCACGGCTTCAGTCGCCGGGCGCATCGGCGTCGGCGCCGGGCCCAGGCGTCCGTAGTCGGGGATCAGGCTTCGGATCTCCTTGAGAATTTCTTTGGCATCCCCGTACTCGAGCGGATAGCCCATCAGCACCGAGAGGGCGGAGAAGATTTCCCAGTCGGGCCGGCTTTCGCCGATCGGATCGATCGCATGGCGCACGGCCTGCACGTGTCCCTCGGTGTTCGTGAAGGTCCCGTCCTTCTCGGCATAGGAGCAGGCCGGCAGGACGACATGCGCGAGCTGCGCGGTTTCGGTGAGGAACAGTTCCTGGCAGGCCAGAAATTCCAGGCTCTGCAACGCTTCTTTGGCCTTGGCCGACAGGGGGAGCGAGCCCACCGGATTCTCGCCGACGATGAACATGGCCTTGAGCGCGCCGGCCCTGGCGCGTTCCAGCATGGGCATCAGCGTCAGGCCAGGTTCCTGGGGCAGATCCTCTTTCCAGAGTTGTGCCACGCGCGAACGGGCGGCCGGGTCGCTCAGGTCGCCCGGCCCAGGGAGATACTCCGCCACGGCGCCCATCTCCACCGCCCCTTGGTCGTTGTTCTCCTCGGCCAGAGGGGCCAGGCCACAGCCGGGGCGGCCGTGCTGCCCGGTGAGCAGCAGCAGGTCCAACAGCGTGGTGGCGAGGCCGTATCCGTCCGCCGTCCGCAAGACGCCTTGTCCGATCAGAATCACGGCGCGAGCCGAGCGGGCGAACGTGCGGGCGGCCTCCCGGAACGATTCCGGCGTGCCTCCGGTGGCGGCCTCGATGGCGGGCCATGAGAGGTCCTGCACCGAATCGCTGATGGTCTGCAGGTAGGCGGGCGCCCGCTGCGCCAGCGTCGGGTCCACATGCCCGTCTTCGACGACGGCCTTGATGAGGCCCAACACGGCCGGTTTGAACCGGTCCGGGTGGACGGAGAAATGATGCGATGAGAGGTTGGCGATGTTGCTGATGGCGCCGACCGCCGGCTCCAGGCTGTCGATCGTGAGGAGCGTCGCCTGCCGCTTCTTGACCGCTTCCTTGACCTTGAGGCCGGTGATCGGATTGGTCTCGGTGATATTCGTTCCGACCAGCAAGAGGGCGTCGGCCGAGACGATGTCCTCGAAGGTGACCGTCCAGCGGTGGGTGCCTTGCACGCGGCGGAGCGCCCGGACTCCGTTGATCTGCCCGTAGCGGGCGCTGCTGTCGAGGTGGTTGGTGCCGATGGCCAGCCGCATGAATTTCTGGAACAGGTACAGGTCTTCGTTCGTGCAGCGCGCGGCGATCAGGCCGGCGAAGGCGTTCGGACCGTGCGCGAGCTTCAGGCGGACGGCGGTCTCAGCAACCAGCTCCAGCGCCTCTTCCCACGTGGCCTGGACGAGCACCCCGTCGCGCCGGATGAGGGGATGCCGGAGGCGATCCGGGTGGGTGCTGACGTGGTAGCCGAAGAATCCCCTGGCGCAGAGGTCGCCGTTGTTGCGGCCGGCGCCCTGGGCCGACATGACTTCGACCAACTGGTTGTCCTTGGTCTGGATCGTGATCTGGCAGCCGTCCCCGCAGTAGGTGCAGACCGTGTCGGCGCGTTTCAGCATCCAGGGCCGGTATTCATACATGGACAGGCGGCTGGTGATGGCACCGACCGGGCAGATCTGCACGCACCCGCCGCAGAACTCGCAGTCCAGTTCGTGATGGAGAAAGGACTTGATCTCGGTCATCGTGCCCCGCCCGGAGGGGGCGAGGGCCTTCACGTCCATGACTTCGTCGCAGTACCGGACGCAGCGCAGGCACTGGACGCAGCGGTTCATCTGGGTCTCGATCAACGGGCTGAAGTATTCCTTCGGGAAGACCCGCTTGACCTCGATGAACCGGCTGGTGGTGGGCGTGTACTGATGCGAGAAGTCCTGCAGGTCGCAGCGGCCGCCCTGGTCGCAGACGGGACAGTCCAGCGGGTGGTTGGCGAGGATGAATTCCAGCACCGACTTGTGGGCCTCGTTGACGACCGTGGTGGCGGTCCGCACGACCATCCCTTCGGCCACTGGCGTGCTGCAGGCGGTCTGCAGCTTCGGCATTTTCTCGACTTCCACCAGGCACATGCGGCAGTTGGCGTCCGGTTTGAGTTTGGGGTGGTAGCAGAAATGGGGGACCATCACCCCGGCCTGACGCGCCGCCTCGATCACGAGCGTGCCTTTCGGGACCGTGAGGTGGTGCCCGTCGATGGTCAGCGTCACTGTGTCAACCGCCGCGTGTGGCATAAATCAGTCGTAAAGTTAGAAAGCCTGTAAAGTCATCCCGCGCTAATGTCTCGCTGCGGTCGGCATGAGCAACTCCGTCGGCCCGTCGGCTTCCGCTGCGCGGATGAGCGCCTCGTATTCGTGCCGCCAGTACTTCAGCGTGCTCAGAATCGGCGATACCTCGGCGTCGCCGAAGGCGCAGACCGTCCGCCCCGCGATGTTCTGGCACAAATCGGTCAGCGTTTCAAGGTCCTGCATCCGTCCCTGTCCGGCCACGATGCGGCGCAGGGTCTGGACCAGCCAGGAACTGCCCTCGCGGCAGGGGCTGCACTTGCCGCAGGACTCGTGATAGAAAAACTCCGTCAGGCGCAGCGCGGCCCAGACCATGTCGGTGCCTTCTTCCATGACCGTGACGCCGCCGGACCCGAGCATGGAGCCGGCTTGAGCCACCGATTCGAAGTCCAGCTTCACGTCCAGATGGTCGGGGGTCAGAAACGGGGCCGAGGCCCCGCCCGGGATAAAGGCCTTGAGCGGCTTGTCCGACCGCATCCCTCCCGCCTGCTCGAAGATCAATTCCCGGCAGGTGATGCCCATCGGCACTTCATAGTTACCCGGCCGTTTGACGTGGCCGCTCACGCAGAAGATGCGGGTGCCGGCGCTCTTGGGCGGCGACCCGATCGAGGCGAACCAGTCAGGGCCGCGGGTAATGATGTGCGGCAAGTTGGCCAGGGTCTCCACGTTGTTCACCACGGTTGGCTTGTTGTAGAGGCCGTGCGTGGCAGGGAACGGGGGCTTCACGCGGGGCAGGCCCCGTTTGCCTTCCAATGATTCCAGCAGCGCCGTTTCCTCGCCGCAGATGTAGGCGCCTGCGCCTCGATGCACCCAGACATTCATCGTGCGGCCGGTGCCGAGCACGTTGGTGCCTAGATAGCCGGCCGCGCGGGCTTCACGGATCGCCGCCTCCAGGATTTTTGCGCCCAGGGCGAACTCGCCGCGGATGTAGATGTAGGCCGTCTCGACGCCGATGGCATAGCAGGCGATCGCGATCCCTTCCAGCACTTGGTGGGGGTCGCGCTCCATCAACTGGCGGTCCTTGAACGTCCCCGGCTCGCTCTCGTCGGCGTTGCAACAGAGGTACTTGGGTCCTGTGTAGTCTTTCGGGAGGAAGCCCCACTTGACGCCGGTCGGGAAGCCGGCGCCGCCGCGCCCTCGCAAGCCGGACTTTATAACCATGTGGGTCACTTCCGCCGGCGGGATCTTGCCGAGGACCGTCCTCAGGGCCTGATAGCCGCCCGCCCGCTCGTAGTCCGCGAGCGAGCCGGTGTAGCCCGGCTGCAGCATGTTCTTTAACAGGACTGGCTCGTGCTTGGGCATTGCTTTAATCTCGTGAAACGTCACTCGTGAAGCGTGAAGCGTTAGACATCTCGGATTTCTTTCTTGCGAGCGACGAGATACGAATGACGCTTCACGCCCGTTGCGCCGGTTCCGGCCACATGAAGGGGCCGCTCTTGAGCGTCGAAGTGCCGTCGCGCTTCAAGTCGGCCAGAATCCGATCCACTTTCTCTTCGGTCAGCCGCTCGTAATAGTCGCTGTTGATCTGCATCATGGGGCCGGTCCCGCAGGCACCCAGGCATTCCACCTTGCTCAACGTGAACAGCCCGTCCTTCGTCGTGTCGCCCGGCTTGACATCCAACTTGGCCTCCAGCCACCCGATGAGGGGATCGGAGCCGACCAGGGCACACATGAGCGACTTGCAGACCTGGATGTGAAACCTCCCGATCGGCTTGAGGTTGAACATCGTGTAGAAGGTGACCGTCTCATAGACCTGCGGGGGGGTGAGCCGCAGGATGGACGCGATCTCCTTCATCGCCGGCTCGCTCACGTACCCCTCTTCCTGCTGGGCCAGGTAGAGCAAGGGCAGCAAGGCCGACCGCCGCACCGGATACCGGCTCAGAATCTCGTCGATCTCAGCTTTGTATTTTTCTTTCAGCATCTCTTTAATCGAAGAGCTAATGGCTTATGGCGTATGGCTTATGGTCCGGAGCGAGCTGAACTCCTTGCTATCGGCCATAAGCCATTTGCCATATGCTCTTTGTCTATCTGTCACATTCCCCCATCACGATATCGTAGGTGCCGAAGATCGTGATGATGTCGGAAATCAAATAACCCCGCGCCATGTGGTCGAAGGCTCCCATGTGGACGAAGGACGGAGAGCGGATCTTCATCCGGTAGGGGCGCGGGCTCCCGTCGCTGATGATGAAGAAGCCCAACTCGCCCTTGGGCGCCTCGGTCGCGCAGTAGGTCTCGGCCTTGGGCGGCTTGAACCCGTGCGTGAAGAGAATGAAGTGATGGATCAAGCTCTCCATGTCCCGCATGACCTTGACCTTGGGCGGCGGGACGATCTGGGGTGCGTCGGCCACGATGGGACCCTCGGGCATCTGGGCCAGGCATTGCGCGATGATGCGGCTGCTCTGGCGCATCTCTTCCATTCGGACCCAGTAGCGGTCGTAGGTGTCGCCGTTCTTGCCGACCGGCACTTCCCACTCGACTTTGCCGTAGGCGCCGTAGGGCTCCAGCTTTCGTACGTCGTAGGCGACGCCGGAGGCCCGGAGCACCGGCCCGGTGAGGCCGAAGTTGATCGCGTCTTCAGCGGAAATGACCGCCACATTCTTCGTGCGGCCCACCCAGATCCGGTTCGTCTGGAGCAACTCCTCATATTCCTTGATGTGGCCGGGAAAGGCTTCCAGAAAGGCGGTCAGCCGCTGGACCAAATCCGGGGTGAAGTCGCTGTCCACTCCGCCGATGCGGAAATAGTTCAGCGTGAGCCGGGCGCCGCAGAGTTTCTCGAACAGGTCCAACAGGACCTCGCGCTCGCGGAAGGTCCAGAAGAAAACCGTCATGGCGCCGATGTCCAGGGCCTGGGTCCCCAGCCAGAAGAGATGTCCGACGATGCGCTGCATCTCGGCCACGATGGTCCGGATATATTCCGCCCGCTCGGGGATCTCCAGCTTCAGCAGCTTCTCCACCGCACGCACGTAGGCGTAGTTATTGCTCATCGAGCAGATGTAGTCGAGCCGGTCCGTGTGGGGGATGATTTGCATGTAGGCCAGCCCTTCGGCCAGCTTCTCCACTCCTCGGTGCAGGTACCCCATATCCGGCGTCGCCTTGACGATCCGTTCGCCGTCCAATTCGAGCACGACCCGCAAGACCCCGTGGGTTGCGGGGTGCTGCGGCCCCATGTTCAGCAGCAGTTCTTCGGTCCGATGGGAAGAGGGGCCGGACTCGGACACAAACACCTTCCTTTGTTCCTCCGAGATGTCCTCGTCGAGCCCTTCCGCCGCCGGTTCGTCCAGCCGCGGGATGAACTCGAACCGGCTCCGCCAGCCCCTGCCTTCGGTGGGGAAGTCCTTTCGCAGGGGGTGGCCTTCGTCGTAGTCCTCCGGCATGAGGATCCGCCGCAAGTCGGGATGGCCGCTGAAGCGGATGCCCATGAGGTCATAGACCTCCCGCTCCAGGAAGTTGGCCCCCTTCCAGATGCCGGTGACCGAGGCGATTGTCGGGTCGTCCTCCGTCACCCGGGCTTTGATACGAATGCGGGTGCGGTGCGGAAGCGACAGGAAGTGGTAAATTACTTCGAAGCGCTCTGTATCATCCGGATAGTCGGCCGAACAGATGTCGGTGATGTGGTCGAAGGCAGCCGAAGGGTCGTCATGGAGGAAGGTGGCGACCTCCAGCAAGCAGGGGGCGGCCACGCGCAGGGAGAGTTCGCCGCGCTCCGTGTCTTCCTTCACCGACAGGACGGCCTCGGGGAACCTGGTTTTTAGTGTTTCGAGTAGTGAATGCATGCTTATAACAAGAGCGTATGGCTAATAGCTTATAGTAAGACGAGTATCACAAGCTTCGCGGAACGATTTTCTTACCATCGGCCATATGCCATTCGCCATAGGCTCTTCGCCATTCGCTCATTTCACAAAGACTTTCTCCCGCTGAATCTTCTCTTGCAACTTGATCAGCCCGTCCATCAGCGCCTCGGGCCGTGGTGGGCAGCCGGGGATGTAGACATCCACCGGCACGATCTGGTCCACCCCCTGCACGACGCTGTAGCTGTTGTAGTGGTTGCCCGAGGTTGCGCAGGAGCCCATCGAGATGACGTAGCGGGGTTCCGGCATCTGGTCATAGATGCGGCGGATCACCGGCGCCATCTTACGGCAGACCGTGCCGGCCACGATCATCAGGTCCGCCTGCCGGGGGGAGGCGCGGAAGACGCCGGCGCCGAACCGGTCGATGTCATAGCGTGAGGAGACGGCGGCGATCATCTCGATGGCGCAGCAGGCCAGCCCGAAGCTCATGGGCCAGAGCGCCGATTTGCGGGCCCATCCCACAAGGGCATCGAGGTTGGTGGTGAGGACGTTGGCGTCCAGTTGTCTATCGAACATGCCCATAACAGAAGCTCCGTAAGCTGTTAGCTCTCAGCTTTCAGCAGTTCGGAAAGCTGACGGCTGAATGCTGATGGCTGATAGCTTTCCGTCAGTCCCACTCCAGCGCGCCTTTCCTCCAGGCGTACCAGAAGCCCACGATCAGAACGCCGATAAACAGCCCCATTTCCAGCAGGCCGAGCAGCCCCAGCTTGCGATAGCTCACCGCCCAGGGGAACATGAACACGATCTCGATGTCGAAGATGACGAACAACATGGCGATGACGTAGTACCGCATCGGGAACTGGATGCGCGCATCGGAGAAGAGGGGGCTGCCGCTCTCGTAGGGCGTCAGCTTGGCCCGATAAGGCTTGCTCGGTCGGACCACCCGGCCGGCCAAAAGCGACACGACCCCGAAGCCCAGGGCGATCATGATGAAGATCAGGATCGGGATATAATTCAGCGGCACTGATTCGTTGGACATAATTTAATTCCGAAGAGCGAATGGCTCATGGCAGATAGCGTATGGTTCGGACTAGCGAAACTTTTCTTGCCATCAGCTATATGCCATTAGCTCTTCATGGCCAGCACCGAGCCGAAAAAAGGTTTGAACCTGATCCCGTCTAATTCCGGCGAGGCCAGGCCCTTATGCTGGATCAGGATCTTGAACGTCCGCCCCATGCCTTCCGGCTTCAGCAACTGGATGAGCGACTGGAATTCCGCCGATCCCGGCTCCAACGACTCGATCAGTTGCTCGACGCCGAGGCCCATGAGGAAGCTCATTTGATTCGTGAACCCGGTCACGCGCAGGCCCGCGTCTTCACCCACTGCCGCTAAGCTCGTGAAGTCCACGTGGGCCGTCATGTCCTGGCGTCCCACCCGCTCGTAGGGAGTCTCCGACGTCATTTGCCGATGGTAGCATAGGAGCGTGCCCTTGCGCCGATCCGGCCCGTAGAGGTCCTGCGCCGTGTGGCCGTAGTCGATCGTGATGACGACCCCGCGCCCCAACACCCGCGCCACGTGTTTCATCCAGGCGAGGGCGTCCAGGTTGATCTCGGTCTTGTACCCCTCCGGGAGCGTGATCTCCAACTGCGCAAGGCGTTGCAGGTAGTCCGACAGGGCTGGGGTGGAGAGAGGCTGCAGCCTCTCGCAGAACCGCCCGTCTTGATAGTCCACGAAGATTTCTTTCGGCTCGCCGTCGCCGATCGTGATGCGGTGGATGGGAAAGGCATCCACCAGTTCGTTGGACAGCATCACGCCGGTCACGCTGCCGGATGCCAATTCTTCCAGGCCGTCGAGCCAGGAAACGCGGCCTTGTGCGTTCATCCAGGGGGCCAGGTGGGCCCGTTGCGAAGCCTGCATGGCCTGGCTGCGCTCGACGAGCACATAGCGGAGGCGGTTGAAAAAGGAGGCCGAGTCTTTCTCGCTGGCTGCCAGAAAGTCGCGGGCCAGGAGGCCCTTGCCCGCGCCCATCTCGATGACCGTGAAGGGATCGGGCCGGCCGAGCAGGTCGTCGATCTGGCGGACCTGTCGTGCCAGTGCGTGAGAGAGCGCAGGATGGACGTCCGAGCTGGTGTAGAAATCGCCGGACCATCCGATGCGATCTTCACACGTTCGATCCGGGCCGATCCGATCTTCGCCGGCAGTATGTTCAGCGACCGCATCGTTTGTATGGGTGTAGTAGCCGAATTCGGGGTGGTAGAGGGCCAGGTCCATGAAATGGGCAAAGGTGATTGGCCCGGACGCCTGGATTTCCGCGGCGATCGCGGCGACTAGACGGGGATGACCGATGTTAGTAGGCTGCTTCAAGACAGGCTCTCCCATCATCATGGCAGACCCAAATGGAGCGTTACATTAGCCGTAGGTACAAGGGCAAGTCAAGCGCAAAGACCTTGAAACGCCAGGGGGTTTTGGCCGATTTGGTCGGTGAGAGTGATCCGGCGGCGGATAGGCCGAAAGACCTACCAGAATTAGAAATGCAAACAGGTAATTGTCGGTTGGATCATCGGCCGATTCTGGCGAAGGGGCCTCGGCGCGAGGCCTTTGCGAGGTCCAGCCTCCGGACCTGGGATAGTCCGCCCGGCTTACTGGGTTGGAGGTTTCTGAAACTGCTCGATCAGCGTGTTGAGCGGCAGTGACTTGTCCAGCAACCGCTCGGCCTGTTCCGCGCCGGTGATCGGCAAGGTCTGAGGATCGAGCAGTCCAACCTGGGCCAGCAGCGAGGCCTGGTCCCAGTAGATATGTTCGTGCGCGATCTTGCCGCCCTCGAACTTCATGACGACCACGAGCGGCAGGACCACGGGCTTGCCGGTCGGTGAGACGCCGGGCAACATAAACTCCAGCAGCTTGTCGTGGGTAAAGCTCACGATGATCTCGTCCACCACTTGATCGCCGTCGACCATTCGTGAAACCTGTGATACCTTTGTATCAGCCGGCCATTTCCCGACGAAGTAGTTCGCATAGAAGCGCCGGACCTCGCTGGCCCCCATACCGCCGGTCATCGTTGGCACATGGAGCAAGTACGGGGCATCGGTCATTGTCCGCATCGTTGCGTCCACGTCATGGTC
>SCVQ01000572.1 GCA_004296865.1 Nitrospirota bacterium | reverse complement strand
CGGCAGCATTGGGGTCAAGAGGAGGAGCCTCGTGCACCTCCTTTTTGAACCCCTTCAGCGCCTTGCCCAACCCCTCGCCGATCTGCGGCAGCCGGCCGGCGCCGAAGATGATCAGCACGATCACGGCAATGATGATAAGTTCCGAAAACCCCAATGTGCCGAACATGGTCCCCTGGCTCCTGTCGCTGAAAGACTGGCCAAACTCTATCCGCTGGGCCTGGATGGTGTCAAGGGAGGGAAGCGGTTAGCTTTCAGCATTTAGCCCGGAGTTCTCAAGCTGAAAGCTGACGGCTGATCGCTGAGGGCTTCTTACTTCAGGATCGGCACGATCTCGGTCTGGACCGGCTGGCCGAAGACGAAGGCCTCGCGGTCCGTGAGATAGACGTCCAGTTCGCTGCGGATGCCGAACTCGCCGGCGAGATAAATGCCTGGCTCGATCGAGAAACACGTCCTCGGCAGGAGGCGGCGTCCGTCTTTCGTTTCCAGATTGTCGATGTTCGCGCCGTTGCCGTGGACTTCTTCGCCGATCGAATGACCGGTGCGGTGTAGAAACTGGTCCCCGTAGCCCGCCCTGCGAATGACCGTCCGGCAGACCTCATCCACTTCCCAGCCGCAAGGAAAATCCCCGGCCGAGAGGCGGGTACGGACGAAGGCCAAGGCCGCGTCCCGCGCACAATGTGGAAAACCTCTTGCTGCCGAGCCGGAACGGTTGGGCCGATGAACCCGGTCCAGGTGATGTCCGCATAGACGCTGCCGGGATCCGGCCGCTTGGCCCAGAGGTCGATCAACACGAGATCGCCGCGCCGGATCTCCGCCGACCCTTGCGGAGCCGGGCCATAATGGGGGTCGGCGCTGTGGACGTTGACTGCGGCGATCGGCGCCGTGGAGGTCACGAGCCCATGCGCCTTGATGCGAGAGAGGATGAATTGCTGCAGGCCATGTTCGGTCAAGGGGGGCTGCGCGGCGATCGACGCGCCGGCGTGGGCGAAGGCTTCGTTCACGATCAGGCGAAGCTTCTCGGCCGCCTCCCGATGGGACGCAAGCTGGGCGTCGTTCCAAACGGCCTCGAATCGCTGGACCAGGTCGGCGGCGGTGGCGACCTCGATGCTGAAGCTGCGGATCAACTCGATGGTGCCGGCGTCCACCCGCGAGATGTAGGGGATGGCATTCTGAGGGGAATACTGCATGGCGATGCGCCTGGCTTGTGTCAGGATGCGCGCCAGATGGGTCTGTTGCTCTTCCCAGGAGATGTAGGGCACGGAGTCGCCGGGCAGCTCATCGAGCACATGGGGCTCGATCTTGTGCAGCAACTTGACCGGTGTTCCCTGCGCCGGCACCCAGTAGTACCAGCGGCGGGTCACGTGTTTGGTCTGGTCCAGCAGGAGCACCCGATAGGCCAGGGGATCGCTCCCGCGAAAGTCATAGAAGAGCCAGCCGTCCAGGCCGGGGATCTCGCGTAGGGCCTGTTGGATCTCGGCGACCCGTCGATGCTGGAGGGATGGCTCAACCATGGTGGCGGCATCTTAGCCTTGCCATACCGGGGCGTCAATCAGACGGAGGGCCGCGATGAATGGCCGACGGAGGACCGCTGTCCGATATCCAAAAGGGATGTCACGAAGGAGGCATGGTACAATGTGCAGCTATGAGTGGGTCCAGCAAGTCTTCGGCGCCCAGTCCTCCGGTGCCGCCATACCGGGTCACGCTCTTTTACGGACCGGAGCCGGTGGAGGGCCGCCCCTCCCGGGTGAGCTGTGTCTTCAACGTCAAGAAGCGGAGCTGGAAAGGCGGGGTCCAGGTGGCGGTGGAAATGGAAGAGGGACAACTGGCTTGCGCTCGGCAGGCCATCGGCTTTGAGCCCTGGCTTAAGGCTGCATTGGCGGGCGTATCGGAGGCGGAACGCGGCGACTATGAAAGTCGCGCGCAGGATTTCTTTGCCCAGGGCCTCTGTTCCCTCAAGCTCGACCTGGCGATCGAAGCCGGTGTCGCACAAAAGAACCAGACGATCGGCGCGGATGTGTGGATCGGCGAGGTGGACCGGGCGTTCCTGTCTCAAGCGGACCGGATCAAGGCCCAGATTCTTGCCGAGTTGGACCTGCCGTGAAATGAGTTTTGAGTTGCGAGGGTTGAATTTTGAGTTGGGAACTCACAACCCAAAACTTGAAACTTCCATTCATCATTCCGCGTTTCTCGTTCATCATTTGTGGCAAGATGGGGTTTGCATCTGTCGTCGAATTTGCTATAAGGGACACGTGCAACTCTCATCGCGTGCGGCACGCGAGAAGAGAGGCAACCGGCTGGCAGCAGGAGCGAAGGAACCGGAATCCAAGGAGGAGGCAGACGTGGACACATTCCAAGGGGCATCTCTGATCGGCAAGCCGACCGGGCTTCGAGGAAGATGGGTGCGCGGAGTGGCCATGGCGATGGTCCTGGCGTTCATGCACCTGGTCGTGATGCAGACCGTCTGGGCCCAGGAAGCGGAAGCCAAGTCTCAGGCGGTGACGAGCGAAGAGAACAGCGCCTCGGGCGCCGGGCTTCAGGCCGGCAGCTTCGTGCTCACCCTTATCTATACGCCGCTCAAAATTGCATTTGCGGTGGTAGGGGGCGTGACCGGCGGTTTGACCTACGTCTTTTCCGGCGGGGACACCGATGCGGCGATGTCGGTCTGGGGCACGAGCATGTACGGCACGTACTTGATCACCCCCGACCATCTGAAAGGGGACAAGGCGGTCCGTTTCCTGGGCGTCCCCCCCGGTAAAGAAGGGAACGAGGCCCCTGCCAAGTAGATGAAACCCGTCATCGGGGTGACCCCGGATTTCAATCCCGGCGATCGGAAGGACATGGGCGGCCGCGAGCCGACCTATTTTTTACGCGCCCGCTATGCCCGCGCGATCGAGGACCTGGGCGGCGTTCCGGTGATCCTGCCCCTGACTGGCGATCCCGCCTTGCAGCGTCGGCTCTTCGAAGGGATGGATGGGTTGTTGCTGACGGGCAGCGGTCCCGACCTTCCGCCCGAGCTCTACGGGGAGCGCCAGCGTTACACCTTCCGCGTCATGAGCCGCCAGCGCTACGCCTTCGAGATCGCCATGCTCCGCCGGGCCATGAAAGCGTCGCTCCCCGTGTTCGGGATCTGCGGGGGGATGCAGGCGATCAACGTCGCGCTGGGGGGCAGTCTGGTCCAGGATATCGACTCGCAGCTTCCCAAGGCGTTGCAACATCGGGCGTCGGGGCCGGCCACCAAGCATGCCCATTCGGTGCGGGTCGCGCCGGACAGTCTGTTGCGGCGGATCACACGCAATGCCAGCCTCCGCGTGAACAGTTCGCATCATCAATCGATCAAGGCCGTCGCGCCGTCCTTGGTGGCGACCGCCGTCGCTGCCGACGGCGTGATCGAGGCCGTCGAAGCGGCCGATCGCCGACGGTACCCCTTTCTCCTCGGCGTGCAATGGCATCCGGAGTACCTCTTCGACCGCTATGCGGTCCAGCGCCGCCTCTTCGAGGCCTTTCTCCAGGCTGCCCGCCGTGGGTAATTTCCTCTTCCGGACCAAATCGATCGAGCAGATCCTGGCCGACAGCAACCATCCGGAGCACCGACTGAAGAAGTCCCTGTCGGTCTGGGACCTCACGGCGCTCGGCATCGGCGGCATCATCGGCACGGGCATTTTCGTGCTGATCGGGACGGCGGTGGTCGGGGACGCCAACCGTCCCGGCGCGGGGCCGGGGATCATCCTTTCCTTCATCCTCTCGGGCATGACCTGCGCGCTGGCCGCGCTCTGCTACGCCGAGTTTGCGGCGATGCTGCCGGTCGCCGGCAGCGCCTATACCTATTCCTATGCGACGCTGGGCGAGTTTCTGGCCTGGATCACCGGCTGGAATCTGATTCTGGAATACGGGGTCGCCTGCGTGGTGGTCGCGATCGGCTGGTCCGGCTACTTTAACAATGTGCTGAAGATCATCGGCCTCCACTTGCCGGCCTGGGCGACCCACCCGCCGGGCGTCGACGGCGGCCTGATCAATCTGCCCGCGGCGATCATCGTGCTCTTCGTCACGTCGGTCCTCGTGCGCGGCATGAAGGAAAGCGCCAGGGCAACCGGGTTCATCGTCATGATCAAGCTGGCGGTGATCCTGTTCTTCATCGCGGTGGGGTCTTCCTCGATGGAGCCGGCCAACTGGACCCCCTTCATGCCGAACGGGTTCCAGGGGGTCGGCGCGGCCGCCGCGATCGTGTTCTTCGCCTTCATCGGCTTCGATGCGGTCTCCACGACCGCGGAGGAAGCGAACAACCCGCAAAAGGATTTGCCCATCGGCATCATCACCTCCCTGGGCCTCTGCACCGTCCTCTACGTGCTGGTGGCGGCAGTGCTGACCGGCATGGTCCCCTATCAGCAGATCGACATCCACGCGCCGGTGGCGGAAGCGTTGCGCGTGGCAGGCTTTCGCTGGGGTGCGGCGCTGGTCGCCACCGGCGCCCTGGCGGGCATCACCAGCGTGCTCTTCGTGATGATGATCGGCCAGATCCGCGTGTTCTTCGCCATGTCGCGCGATCGCCTCCTGGGTCCCTGGCTCTCGGCGGTACATCCCCGCTTCCGCACGCCCCACCACGCCACCTGGGTGACGGGGATCGGCGTGGCTACGTTAGCGGCCTTTGTCCAGATCGGAGAAGCCGCCGACATGACCAACATCGGGACCTTGTTTGCCTTTGTCCTGGTCTGTGCGGCGGTGATCGTGCTGCGGCGGGTCAAGCCGAATCAACCGCGGCCCTTCCGTGTCCCGTTCATGCCCTGGCTCCCGTTGCTGGGGATGGCAGCCTGCCTGGGCCTGATGGCCTTCCTGCCGATGGTGACGTGGATCAGGTTCGGTGTCTGGAGTGCGATCGGAACCGTGGTCTATCTGCTCTACGGACGCCACCATAGTCGGCTGGCCGAGCAGGATGTCTCGACGACCGGGTCTGATATGACACGAGGGTAGCGATCAGCTTGCGTCGGCGGCGGGAGCGGCATCCGCCGGCTTTGGGGGAGCAGCCGGTTTCGGTGGGGCCGGTTTTTCCGGCTTAATCCCGCCTTCCCAGGAAGGGCCCGTGTACATGTCGGGCGACAATCCCTTGGTCTTCCACTTGTCTTCGAAGTCGGCGGCCGCTTTGTTCGGAGTCTCACCTTTCCCCACCACGTCATTCCACGGATAGGCCTTCGGGGCGATCTGGCAGCCGTCCTCGCTTCGTTGCAAATAGAGTGCGATGGGGTTCCCGCGATAGGGTCCCAGGAAGATGTGGACGCAGCCGGCGTATTCGAGCAAGTTTGCCATAGGGTTTACCAGAGGGGGCATGATGCCATATCAGACTGGCCCAAGCAAGAGGTGTAGTGAAGGATGATCGACCTATCCTGTTAGGCCAACCCGAGGACGGGGCAGAGGAGCCGGAGCGTGAGCCAGATCAGAATGGAACCTAACAGGTCGAAGAGCAGGCCGGTGCGGACCATGCTTCGGATCGGCACCAGACCGGTCCCGTAGACGATCGCGTTGGGCGGCGTCGAGACGGGCAAGGCAAAGCCGAGGCTGGCCCCCAGGCAGGCGCCCAGGGCCGGTGGAATGACCGGCACCTCGGCGGACTGGGCGATCGCGATCACGACCGGAATCAGCATGCTGGCCGAGGCGGTGTTGGAGGCCAGCTCGCTGATTGCGACGGCTGCCAGGATCGATACGGCGGTGAGGCTCCAGACCGTCTCCACTCCGAACCAAGCCACGAACCCATGTCCCAGCACGGTCGAGAGCCCGGTCTTCACCATCAGCTCGCCGAAGGCTAACCCGCCGCCGAATAGCAAGATGGTGCCCCAGTTGATGGCGGTGGCCTGCTTCCAGGAAAGGGTGAAGTCTCCGGTTCTCAGGTTTACCGGCAGGATGAACAACAAGCCGGCCGTCAGCAGCGCCACCAACTCGTTCGGCAGGTGAGTCTCCAGCCAGGAGGCCAGGGGGCTTGCGTGTCCCCAGACCGCCGCAATCAGTCCCGGCCCGATCCAGAGCAGCACCGCTGCGCCGAAGGCGAAGCAGGCATTGAACTGGCCTTTCGTCCAGGGGCCGAGTTGTGCCCGCTGGGCGCACAGGTGCTGCTCCAGGGTGGAGAGGCCAAACGCTTGGGTCGGATAGGCCCAGTGCAGCAGGGCCCAGCCGAGCAGGACCATCAGGATCGCGAGGGGCAGGCCGAAGCCCATCCAAGTCAAAAATGAGATCGAGATTCCCGCTTGCTGGGAGAGGAGACCGATGCCGAGCAGGTTCGGCGGAGTGCCGATGATCGTGGCCAGGCCTCCGGCTGTCGCCGCATAGGAGAGCGTGAGCATCATGGCGATCGGGTAGCCGCTCTTGTCCATCCCGTCGCCGGGTGTGTGGGCGTCACGCAGCGTGGCGAGCAGACCGAGCGCGACCGGCAGCATCAGCGCGGTGGCGGTGGTATTGCTGATCCACATGGAAATGACGGCGGTCATGGTTCCGAGAGCCAGGAGGACCCGGTGAGGAGAGACTCGGACCCAGGG
>SCVQ01000571.1 GCA_004296865.1 Nitrospirota bacterium | reverse complement strand
GTGGCTGGGGGACTAGGATTCGAACCTAGGTAGTCAGATCCAGAGTCTGACGTCCTACCACTAGACGATCCCCCAAGCGCGGGTTCAGCGTAATATACTGGCTGGGCAGAGTCAAGGGCGCGTGCGCCCGGCCAAGGCGATTCCTTGACGTAACCGGGCCAAAATTCGTTCCCGCCCAAGCAAGTCGATGACCTCAAATATCCCCGGGCTGGCCGTGCGACCTGTGAGCGCCACCCGGACCGGCTGAGCCAATTGCCCGATCTTCAGTCCTTCGTCTTCCAAAAACTTCTTGAACGTCTCCTCCAAGACCGTCTTTGAAAAGTCCGTCACGCGTTCGAACCGGTCCGTCAGGTTGGCCAACAACGGAGCGATCTCCGGCGTAAGGAACTTCTCGGCTGCGGCGGCCTCGACCACGATCTTATCCTGCACATAAGGCGCGGCCGCCGTTGCCATCTCCACGAGCGTCCGCGCCCGCTCCCGCAAGGCCACCACCAGCTTCTCCAGCCACTCATCCGAGACCTTCTCGGCGGCTTCGCCAAGACCAACCTGACCGAAAAACGGCCGCAGCAGCCCGGCCAAGCGCTTCGGCTCCCCGTGCCGGATGTAGTGCGCGTTCATCCACTGCAGTTTGTCCGGGTTGAACACTGCGGAGGATTTTTGCACATGGGCCAGATCGAATTTCTCGATGAGTTCGGGCAGCGAAAAGATCTCCTGGTCGCCGAACGACCAGCCGAGGCGTACCAGGTAATTGATCATGGCCTCCGGCAGGTAGCCCATGTCTTTATAGGCCAGGATCGACGTGGCCCCATGTCGCTTGGACAACTTGGCCTTGTCCGCCCCCATGATCATGGACAAATGCCCGAAACGTGGAACGTCATACCCCAGCGCCTTGAAGATCGGAATTTGCCGGGGGGTGTTGTTCAAGTGATCGTCACCACGGATCACGTGGGTCACCCCCATGAGCGCATCATCCACGACCACCGAGAAATTGTATGTGGGATACCCGCTGGAACGGAGAATGATCAGGTCGTCCAAGATGTTGTTTTCGAAGACCACCCGCCCTTTGATCAGATCCTCCACCACGGTCTGGCCTTCGCGGGACGCCTTGAAACGGAGAGCCGCATCCCCATTTTGATTCGTGATCCCGCGTTCGCGGCACCGCCCATCGTATCCGGGCTGAAGCCCCTTGGCCATCGCGTCCTTCCGCCGAGCCTCTAATTCCTCCGCCCTGCACACGCACCAATAGGCCTGTCGTTGCTCCAGCAACCGTATGGCTTGCTGCCGGTAGAGATCCATGCGATCGGTCTGGCGAAAGGGGCCCTCGTCCCAATCCAGCCCCACCCACCGCATGCCGTCCAGAATGGCTTGAATCGCCTCCTCCGTTGAACGGTCCTGATCGGTATCCTCGATGCGTAGGATAAATTTCCCTTGGGCATGGCGGGCGAAGAGCCAATTGAAGAGAGCCGTACGGACCCCGCCGATATGCAGGTACCCGGTTGGGCTTGGAGCAAACCGTACTCGAACGTCGGCCATTGTGTCTGCTCACTCAACGAAGGCGGTCATGGAACAGCAAGAACTTGGTATGCATAGCATGCGGCTTGAGTGAAGTAAAGGCGCAGGTGCGGTTGGCGGAGGAGTGCTGCGTGAGGGAACTGTCAGTGGCCTTCCTTGGCGAGATTTTTATTCACTGCGGGAATCTCCACCAGAAGATCCATGGTCCCGTTCGGCACACACTGACAGGCCAGTCTGGACTGCAAGGTAAGCCCCGGAGCCTCCTCCAGTTGATCGAACTCGTCATCCGTGCCTTCAGAGCAAGACTGAAGCCCCTGTTTCACAATGACATGGCAGGTGGAACAGGCGCAGACTCCACCGCAGACATGTTCCAAATCCACCCCTGCCCCCAACGCAATGTCCAAGAGGCTGCCGGGAAGGCCGGTGGGACCATAGGGAGTTTTCTCCGGCTCAACCAGAACCTTGACTGTCTTGCTAGACGAGACAAATGTGACCGTATAAGGTTTCACCGGCCGCTCAGTTTCGACTTTTTCAATGTATGGATTGGTTCCGCCCATCACCAAGTCCTTCTCGTTCAGGTCTTTAGAAAACTTAGATTTGTATACTGTATCATAGTCAATATTTCGTGCGCACGGCTTATTTTTCATCGTAATGCCATGTATTTAATAGACTTATTATTAATTGACAGAGTCAGCGTTTCAATGATACATTTTATCCGACCAATTTGATCGGAGACCTGGCAGGTCCACGACTCCCTCAGTCGGAGGTTACGCATGCTTAAGCTTTCCAAAAAAGCCGACTACGGATTGATGGCGCTTCAGTACATCGCGTCGGTGCAGTTCGGCGATGTCGCACAGGCCAGGATCATCAATACCAAAGAGATTGCCGAAGAGCACCACATTCCGGTGGAGCTCTTGGCCAAAGTGCTCCAGGCACTCGCCAAACACGGAATCGTCGAAAGCCAGAACGGCCCGAAGGGCGGGTACCTGCTGGCCCGCAATGCGGGGACGATCACGATTGCTCAAGTCCTGGAAGCCATCGAAGGCCCGCTCGGCATCGCGGACTGCTATCACGACAAGGACGAGTCGACCTGCCTGCAGCGTGAACACTGCAACATCAGGACCCCCTTGCGCAAGGTGCAAGACAGCATCTATCAGCTTCTGAACAACATGACCGTTGAAGATATGATGGGCGGCACACCCTTGATTACGATCCAGCCGACCACCACCGTAGAAGGAGTCGAGCGATGAAATTCCCGATTTACCTGGATAACCACTCCACCACCCCCATGGACCCGCGGGCCCTGGAAACGATGCTGCCGTACTTCGTCGAAAAGTTCGGCAACGCGGCCAGCCGAAACCATCCCTTCGGATGGGAAGCCGAGGAGGCGGTCGAACGCGCACGTCAGCAAATTGCCCGGCTCATCCACGCCGATGCCAAAGAGATCGTGTTCACCAGCGGCGCCACCGAGTCCAACAATCTCGCGCTCAAGGGCGTAACGGACATGTATCGCGAGAAGGGCGACCACCTCATCACCTCCCTGACCGAGCACCGCGCCGTCCTAGATACCGCCAAGACCCTCGAGTCGAAACGGGGGCTGAAGGTGACCTATCTGCCCGTGGACAAGTACGGGATGGTCAATCCGGACGACGTCCGGAACGCGATCACGGACAAGACCGTCTTGATTTCGATCATGCTGGCCAACAATGAAATCGGGACGATCAACCCGATCAAGGAGATCGGCAAGATCGCCAAGGAGAAAGGGGTCCTGTTCCACTGCGACGCCACCCAGGGCGTCGGCAAGATCCCCGTGGATGTCCAGGAGATGGGAATCGACCTGATGTCGTTTTCCGCCCACAAAATCTACGGACCCAAGGGCGTGGGCGCGCTGTACGTCCGGAAGAAAGGGCCGCGCGTCCGGCTCACTCCGCTCATCGACGGCGGCGGCCATGAGCGCGGGATGCGGTCGGGCACCTTGCCCGTGCCGTTGATCGTGGGATTTGGCAAGGCGTGCGAATTGTGCGAGCAGGAAATGCCCGCCGAATCGGTCCGGCTCGCGACCATGCGGGACCGCCTCAAGGACGGGATCATGAAGAAGATGGATGAGGTCTACTTGAACGGACATCCGAGCCAGCGGCTGCCGCACAACCTGAATATTTCATTCGCCTACGTCGAAGGCGAATCGCTCCTGATGGGCGTCAAGGAGATCGCCCTGTCGTCCGGCTCGGCTTGCACCTCGGCGACGCTGGAGCCCTCCTACGTCCTCCGCGCGCTGGGGGTGGGATCGGACCTGGCCCACTCCTCGATCCGGTTCGGCCTGGGGCGCTTCAACACGAACGAGGAAGTGGACTACACGGCCACGCGCATCATCGAGATCGTCACCAAGCTGCGGGAGATGTCGCCCTTGTATGAGATGGCCAAAGATGGCGTCGACCTGAAAACTGTCCAGTGGTCGGCGCATTAATGATAACCGTGACCGACACCACGCACCACGGAGGAGGATTGCACCATGGCGTATAGTGACAAAGTCGTGGACCATTTCAATAACCCGCGCAACATGGGGAGCTTTAAGAAGGATGAAGACGACGTGGGCACCGGCATCGTCGGAGCGCCGGAATGCGGCGACGTCATGAAGCTGCAGATCAAGGTGCAGGACGAGACCATCGTGGATGCCAAGTTCAAGACCTTCGGCTGCGGATCGGCCATCGCCAGTTCGAGCCTGGCCACCGAATGGCTGAAAGGCAAGACCCTGGAAGAAGCCCAGAAGATCAAGAACACCGACATCGTGCAGGAACTCAACCTGCCGCCGGTCAAGATCCATTGCTCGGTGCTGGCCGAGGATGCCATCAAAGCGGCCCTGAACGACTACAAGAAAAAGGCGGAGGAGAAAAAGTAAGCCGCCGCCAACCTCACACCAAGGAGTCAGCGCAAGGAGTCAGCGATGGACGCGACACACACGACGAACACACCGGTCATCACGCTCAGCCAAGCCGCTCTGACTGAAGTGAAGCGCCTGCTCAACGTGCAAGGCATCACGGGAGGCGGGCTCCGCGTCGGGGTCAAGGGGGGCGGCTGCTCGGGGCTGAGCTACACCATCAACTTCGACGACAAGATCGGCCAATACGACACCGTCTGCGAAATCGAGGGCGTCAAGGTGATCGTGGATGCCAAGAGCGCCATTTACCTGCAAGGCACCCAACTCGATTTTCACAAGGACTTGCTCGGCGGCAACTTCAAATTCGTCAACCCGAACGCCGACAAGACCTGCGGCTGCGGGGAATCCTTTTCGGCCTGACGCTCGTTGCCTGAAAAGCCCCTATGACGATGGATGGCACACAGAAAACCCCGATGAAACGCAGCGAACTCCAGATGGCTCGGAGCATGTGCTGGCACTGCCAGTCCGAGATCACCGGGGAGTATTTTTGCGAACAGTGCGTCAAGGTGCAGCCGTTGTCGAAGGAGATGGACTACTTCACCTGTCTCGGCCTACCCCGGCTGTTGAACATCGACCTCGGCGCGCTGGAAGCGAAGTTCTACGAACTCAGCCGGACCTTTCACCCCGACTTCTACCAGCGCAAGACCGAGTCCGAACAAAGCATTAGCCTGGGCAACTCGGCGATGCTGAACACCGCCTACCGCACGCTCAAGGATCCGATCCAGCGAGCGGAGTACTTGCTCCGGCTGGAGGCTGGCTCGGCCAAGGACATCCGGACCTCCCCGCCCGCCGACCTCTTCGAGGAAATCCTGACCCTCCAGGAGGATCTGGAGGCCTATCGCTCCGCCTCCGACCAGAACCCCGCCGCCGTGGCGCGCCTGCGCGACAAGCTGACAACGGACCGCGAACTGCTCGAACAGCGCCAGCGCGAAATGGACCGCCGTCTGTTCGAATTATTCACCCGGTGGGATGCTCTGCACAGCCGGCAGAGCCGGACGGACCCGGCCTCCCCCGACTTCCAGAAGGACGCCACCGCCGTCCTCAAGGAGATGCGAGAGATCCTCTCGAACCGGACCTATCTCCGCAACATCGTCAACGACCTGACCGCCACCACCGCCTGAGCAACAGGCTTTTACACCCATGACACGCATCGTCGGCATCGACCTCGGCACTACGAATTCCCTGATCGCCTATATGGACGGCCAGACGCCCCGCGTCATCGCAGGACGAAACGAGCGCGGCATGGTGTCCTCCGTCGTCGCCATGACCGACAACGGCCTGATCGTCGGCGATCCAGCCAAGGAACACCTGGTTCGCAACCCGGAGCGCACGATCTACTCCGTCAAACGGTTCATGGGCAAGAGTCTGGAGGACGTCTCGGAGGAGCTCACCTACTTTCCCTACAAACTCCAGGAACAGGGTGGCGTCATCCGCATTCAGATCGGCGACAAGACCTATTCGCCGCCGCAGATTTCGGCCATGATCCTGAGAGAGCTCAAGCGCCGGGCGGAAGAACACCTGGGCGAAGACATCACGAAGGCCGTGATCACGGTCCCCGCCTACTTCAACGACAGCCAGAGACAGGCCACCAAGGATGCGGGCCTGATCGCCGGGCTGGACGTGCTGCGCATCATCAACGAGCCCACCGCAGCCTCGCTGGCTTACGGATTACAGAAAAAAACCCAGGGCACTATTGCTGTCTACGATTTGGGTGGCGGCACCTTCGATATCTCGATTCTTAAGCTCAAGGATGGGATCTTCGAGGTCCTGGCCACCAACGGCAACACCTATTTGGGCGGCGACGACTTCGACCGGACCCTCGTCAACCTGCTGTTAAACGAAATTCGCGAACAGCACGGGTGTTCCCTGGACCAGTACCCGGACCAGATGCAGGCCCTCCGCTTGGAAGCCGAGCGGGCAAAGATCCGGCTCTCCGACGAACAGAAGACGATGGTCGTCCTCGAATTACCATCCGGGCACGGCGTCTTCCGCCGCCAGATCACGCGCGATCAACTTGAAGGCCTGACGACGGCCTTGGTCGAGCAGACGCTCGGCCCCTGCCGCCTTGCGCTCAAGGACGCAGGCTTGCAGCCCGCCCAGATCGACGAAGTGGTGTTGGTGGGAGGCTCCACGCGGATGCCCCTCGTCCGACGCCGCGTGCAAGACTTATTCGGCAAGGTCCCGCATAGCGAATTGAACCCCGACGAAGTGGTCGCTCTTGGAGCAGCCGTCCAAGCGGACATTCTGAGCGGCGGGACCCAGGACATGCTCCTGCTGGATGTCACCCCGCTGTCTCTGGGTATCGAAACGATGGGAGGGGTGGTGAGTCCGCTCATCCGCCGGAACACCACGATCCCCGCCAGCGCCAAGGAGATGTTCACCACCTACGTGGACGGTCAGACTTCCGTGGACATCCACATCCTGCAAGGCGAACGGGAGTTGGCTCAGGACAACCGGAGCCTGGCGCGGTTCCAGCTCAAAGTCCCGCCGCTCCCGGCCGGCGTGCCGCGCATCGAAGTCATGTTTCTCATCGACGCAAACGGCATCCTGCACGTCACCGCCAGAGACGTGCGAACCGGCCTGACCCAGTCCGTCGAGGTCAAGCCTTCCTATGGGCTGTCGGATGAAGAAGTGGAACGGATGATCGGCGAATCGTTCAAATTTGCGGCTGAGGATTTGAAAGCCCGTCAAATCATCGAGGCGCGCACCGAAGCCGAGGCCATTATCAAGGCCACCGAAAAGGCTTTGGAACTGGGCGGCCATCTGATCGATTCCGCAGAAACCACCGCCATCAAGACTGCGCTGGCCGAATTGCAAGCGGCCCGGGCCGGCGACGAGCACCGAGGGATCAGGGCCCGCATTGCCGATCTGGAAAAAGCCACACACCACTTGGCCGAAGTCTTGATGGATACGTCCTTGAAAGAGGCGTTGCAGAACAAGAAACTTTCCGAGCTAACGTAGGCGGCATGGAAGCCAATAAGAGCTAATAGCCTATAGCTTATGGCAGTGGCTGCAAGACAAGAGCCGATGGCTTATGGGACGGATAGCCTAAGAATCCGACCATTAGCCATATGCCATAAGCTCTTGGAGGAGCCCGATGGACCTGAACTGGCAGGATGTTGAGGAGATTGCGATCCGGTTGGTCGAGGCGCATCCGGACGTCGATCCGTTGACGGTGCGGTTCACCGATCTCCATGCCTGGATCACGGCCCTGCCGGAGTTCAGGGACGACCCGAAAAAGTCCAACGAGAAGATCCTGGAATCAATCCAAATGGCCTGGCACGAGGAGTTTCAGGACGCCAAGTCCTGAGCGCCCGCCGGTTGCTTGCATGCCGCTTGGCATCGCCCTACCGTGGCGGGCTCGGCGCGCCCGACGCCGGCTCCAGCACCTGATCCAACTTGTAGAACTCCGCGGGGTCCGTCCGCGGAGGAGCCGTGTCGGTCGGCTCGGTGCCTTTGGCGAAAATCTCCACCGTGCCCTGCCCTCCCTGCTCGGCGAGAAGACCGGTGCTGGGGTCTACCTTCACGAACAGGATGTCGTCCGGGATCTCGAACGGCAGGACCGGCAGGGAGGGCAAGACCTCCTGCATGAAGTCCACCCAGATGGGCAAGGCCGCGTGGGCCCCGGACTCGGTCTCCCCCAAGGTCCGGATGTCATCGAACCCCACCCAGACACCGACGACCAGGTTCGGGGTATAGCCGATGAACCAGGCGTCCGTATAGTCGTTCGTCGTACCGGTCTTGCCGGCGATCGGCCGTTCGATGGACTTGGCCAGTTGCCCGGTCCCCTTTTGAATCACATCCTCCATCATGCTGGTGATGAGGTACGCGGTTTCCTTCGAGATCGCCTCACGCGGCTCGAACAGTTTTTGCTCGAGCATCTGTCCATTGTTGTCCTGCACCATCGTAATCGCGTAGGGATCGAGTTGCATCCCCTGGTTCGCGAAGATGCCGTAGGCGGCCGTCAATTCCTGCAGTGTGACGCTGGAGGACCCCAACGCCAGCGAAAGATCGTGGCTGAGCGGGCTGGCGATGCCCAACACACGCGCAAAGTCGGTGACGTCGCGCACCCCCACTTTGTCCAGCAAGCGGACCGTCGCGGCATTGCGGGAATGCGTCAAGGCTTCCCGCAAGCTGATGACGCCGAAGAATTTTTTTTCGTAATTTTCCGGTTTCCAGGTCTTGTCGGGATCTTCATTTTCGTACACGACCGGGGCATCCACCACGAGCGTGGCCGGGCTCAAACCTTCATTGAGCGCCGTGGCATAGATGATGGGCTTGAAGGCGGACCCTGGCTGCCGGTGCGCCAGGACCGCCCGGTTGTATTCACTGCGGGCGAAATCGTACCCGCCAACCATGGCCCGAATCGCGCCGGTTCGGGGATCGATCGCGATGAGGCCTCCCTCGACGATCGGCGTCTGCTCAAGCCGGAACTGCACGCCCTCGCGATCCACTTTCTTGATCCCCACTTCGATCACATCCCCGGGCTTCACCAACAGCTTGACGCTGGGCAATACCGTGACGTCCTTGCTGGGATCCTTGCCACGCAGCCGGCGGCGCGCCCAGGCCATGTCGTCAAACGCCAGTTTTCCGGCGGTGCCGCCCGCCTGCACGACCACGTGATCCTTCGCCACCTTGGTGACTACACCCTGCAGCACATCGCCCTCGCGGACTGCCGGCGGAGGCATCGCCGCCGCCTTTTCAGCCAGCCCCGTGACATCCTGCTGCCCGATCGGACCGCGCCACCCCTGCCGCTTGTCCAACTGACGCAGCCCGTTCCGAACGGCCTCTTCCGCCGCTTTTTGCATCTCCACATTCAACGTCGTGAACACCTCCAGCCCCCCTTTGTAGACCATCGCCTCTCCATAGGCGGTCATCAGGTGCTGGCGCACGTGTTCGATGAAATGGGGGGCAATCTGTTCAGGGGCTACACGTCGAATCGGCAAGGATTGCGCGGCCGCCTCCTCTCGTTCCTCCGGCGTAATAAACCCGGCTTCCTCCATCCTGGCCAACACATGTTCCTGGCGCCGCTTGGCCCGTTCCAGGTTTTTGATCGGGGAGTAATGATTGGGCGACTTGGGGATCCCGGCCAAGAGCGCCGATTCCGCGAGGGTCAGGTCGGCCAGCTCCTACCCGAAGTAGGTCTGGGC
>SCVQ01000570.1 GCA_004296865.1 Nitrospirota bacterium | reverse complement strand
GGACCAGCAGCGACAGGGGTTCTGGTACACCCCCACCAGGTCCGTCTCGGGTCTCGTGCCTGTTTTGATGTCATAATACGTCTTGGCCCCCACGGTCACCCCGTAGGGAAGCCGCACCGCTCCCGTCACCGTCGCAAATTGGACCGTCGGGGTCGGTGCGAAGACCTCGTTGAAGGAAATGGGGTTCCAGATGTCGCCGCGCCGCACGCGGTTTCCGTCCCGTGTATACCGCTGCCCGACTTCCAAGTACCACCGGTCCGACTGCTGGTAGCGAAGGTCCGTGTTCCACTGGCTGAAATTGCCGCGATAGGGGTCGAAGAAACTGTCCGCCGTCAGCGACAGCGGGTCCTTGCCCGGGGCAACCCCGACCGTATTGCCGATGACCGCGCGAGCCCAGAGATCGGAAAACTTCTTGCCCTGCATCGCGATCATGGTCGGTTGAAGCTGCTGGGTCGTGCTCCCGAACGTACTGCTGCCAGGAAACGCAAAGGAACGCGCCTGGCTCTGGGTACTGCCCGGGTGATAGCTTTGCGCCAGCGTGAAGTCCAACCAGTTGGAAGCCGTCCCCCCACTCCCCAGTTCAAGCAAGCGGTTGCGGACGGAGTAGGTCACCAGATTCTTTTTGGTCAGATCGTCCACCGCATCGACCTGCACGATTTGGGATTGGTCGGTCGGAGGAACGAATTCGTAGATCACGTCCGGCTCGATGGTGTGCAACAGGCGCCCCCCCCCGCTCAAGCCGAACTGACGGGTCAGGCGCGAGGTCGCGTCCAGACTGGCCCAGAAGGTTTCGCGATGCACCGGCTTGGCCGTCGAAACACCCCGGGTATAGACCACCTCCCGCAGATTGACGCGCGGTGTCAGACCGACCACATGGCCGAGACTGAGCGTGTCGGTCGAGAGCGTGGGCATCAGATCGACACGGCTGAGGTTAAACCCTTCTTCTCTTCTGAAGTACACGAAGGCCGATTCCATCCCGGCCAGCATCGGCCCGTCGAAGGGGGCCATGTTGACCAGGTTGTGCCCGATCTCGGGAAGACGCTGAAAGGTGTTCTGCCCGCCCGCGCCGACGGGTTGAAGATACTGGCCCAAAAAATAGAGGTTCCCGTTCGCCAAACGCTGATTGATGTTCAGGTTGGATTCCTGGCTCGGCGTGGCGCGCAGGGCGCCGGAATTGGCCAGGTTGTTGTAATAGGTCCGATCGCTCAAGAGATTGGCCTTGGAGCGGATCGAGAGGTCCGGCGTCACCTGCTGCGTATGGGAGCCGGTCAGGACCGCACGGTCGGTATGCGTCACGTTGTCTTTGATGGTAGTGAGCAACCATTGCCCCTTTGAGTGGCGGTCCATGATATAGCGATACTCCAAGTCACCGCCGTAGCCTCTCCGGCTCTTATAATCCGGCGTGAGCATGACATCCTGGCTCGGCGAAACGGCCCAGAAAAATCCCTGCCGATAATGGCCCCCGAACTTGGTGTCGTAGCCGGTTTCCGGGAACAAGAGCCCAGTCTTTCTGGCCGTTTGGATCGGATAGGAAAGAGCCGGAAACGGCACCAGGGGCACGTCGTTCACGCAAAACCACAGGTTCTTTGCATAGAGGCTCTCGCCCGCATTGAGGTCCATGTCCTTGAACGTAAAGCGCCAGGCCGGGACCTGCCCTTCTTTCGCGTCACAATTGGTAAAGGAGCCTTCTTTCGCCCGGTAATGGTCCTCGGAAAACCGTTGGAGCAACCGGCCCGTCACCAGCGTGTTGGTCTCTTTCATGAACAGCGTGCCGTTAGCGACCACCCCCGCGCCCGTATTGATGTCCAACTCGAGCCGGTTCGACCAGATATCCGAGGAAGGATCTTTCAGATGGGCATGGCCCTCCGCAATCAAGGCTCCCGACAACATCAGGATCGTGACATGGTCGGCGGTCAGCCGCAGAGGGCCCTGGACCACCACGACCGAGCCGACGGCATCATAGGCCTCGGTCTCCTTGAGGAACTCGAGTCGATCGGCCGTGATCTCAACCGGCTGTGCCGTGGGCGAGGAGGCAGACAACGTCTGCTTGGGCTTTTTGGGCTCGGCTTTGGCTTGGGATTTTGATTCGGATTTGGACCCGGATTGCGCGGCAGCGACCAGCGGAAGACCGACCGTAAGCAGGGACAAGCCCGCCAGCCAGAGCGTGAGAAGAGTCAGGTGACGCACCGACCGGCGGTAACAGCCCATCTCACCCCCTGATGGGAGAAAGCCCGCACCCGCGCAAGAGGGCTTTCGCTTCGCCCACCAGCATCAGGGATCCAGTGACGCAGATGAGATCCTCGGAAGAAGCCAGCCGCCTGGCCTGGGCCAGCGCATCGGCAGGCAGCACAGCCACGTGGGCAGCCTGCGCCCGCTCCTCCAGCGATGCGGCCAATTCCTGAACTGAAGCGGCACGAGGGACCTGCACCTGGGTCAGCACCAATTCATCCGCCAGCGGCAGCACAACCCGGGAAAATCCTGCACAGTCCTTGTCACGCATCATGCCGACGACCAGGATAATGCGTGAACCGGGATGATGCCGGCGGTAATCGGCCAGGTAAGCGGCCACCACCGTTGCGGCTGCGGGGTTATGGGCCCCATCCAGCACCAGCACCGGATGGCGCTCCACCACCTCCAGACGGCCCTCCCACATGGTCGCGCGCAGTCCGGCACGGATGGCTGTCTCGGCAACCCGCAGCCCTCTGTCGGAAGCCGACTCCAGGAGAGCCAAGGCACAGGCGGCATTCTCAAGCTGATGAGCACCGGCCAGGGAACAGGACAGGTCTTGGTACGTCATCCGCAGCCCCTCATAGCGAAAACCAGTCAGGGGCTCTCCCCTCACCGTAAAATCACGCCCCAAGCGATAGACAGGGGCTTCCTGTTCCGACGCGACCCGCGCGAGCACGGCCTCCGCTTCCGGACAGAGCCGCCCGGCGACTACCGGCACCTGTGGCTTCATGATGCCGGCCTTTTCCCAGGCGATCGCACGAAGGGTGTCGCCCAGGTAGGCCTGATGATCCAGCGCCACGTTCGTAATCGCCGAGGCCAGCGGCATCACCACGTTGGTCGCATCAAACCGCCCTCCCAATCCGACCTCGATCACCGCCGCCTCCACCGCGCAATCGGCGAAGTATTGCAGCGCCATCGCCGTGGTGAACTCGAAAAACGTCGGCAGGCACACCCCCTCCATCGCACGCTGCAGACGCTCGGTCAGGTTCGCGACGGCTTCCTCCGGGATCGCCCCCCCGTTCACCCGGATGCGCTCGCGGAAATCCACAAGGTGCGGCGAGGTGTAGAGCCCCACCCGATAGCCCGCCGCTTGAAGGATCGAGGCGGTCATGGCGGCGGTCGAGCCCTTGCCGTTCGTGCCGCCGATATGGAGGGTGCGATAGCGGTGCTGCGGCGCGCCCAAGCGCGCGAGCAACGCCTGGATGGGCGCAAGGCCAAGCTTGACCCCGTGTTGTTGGAGGCCGTACAGAAAGTCGAGCGCCGCAGGATAAGACATGAGTTCGTCGCAAGTCGGCAGACGTTATAAATGGTTGAGGAGCGCGCTCACCGTCTCCTTGAGATGTTTGCGCTCCACGATCATGTCGATCATGCCGTGCTCCAACAGGAACTCGGCTCGTTGGAATTCATCGGGGAGTTGCTGCTTGATCGTCTGCTCGATGACGCGCGGGCCGGCGAAGCCGATCAGCGCCTTCGGCTCCGCCAAAATCACGTCGCCCAACATCGCCACGCTGGCCGTCACGCCCCCGAACGTCGGATCGGCCAGCACGCAAAGAAAGGGCACCCGGCCCTCCCCCAGCTTCGCGAT
>SCVQ01000569.1 GCA_004296865.1 Nitrospirota bacterium | reverse complement strand
CGTTTGGACCGGGATCGTGTCGCCGGGGACCCGGCGCGGATAGCCGCTCCCGTCCAGCTTTTCATGATGGCCGTAAGCGATGGAAGGGATACTTTGGAGGGACTTCGTCCAGGGAATCGTGGACAAGAACCGGTAGGTGTGCGTCACATGGCTTTCGATCTCCAGCCGTTCCTCGGTCGTCAGACTCCCCTTGGGAATCGAGAGCGCGAGTGTCTCGTGCCCCGTCAGGTAGGGCCGCGGCTCGTCGAAATGGTCATACTGTAACTGCGCGACCTCGTGCAGACGCTCGAACCCTCCTTGGGCCAACACCGTCGGCTGATTGCACGCCAGGAGAAATTCCAGGATGCCGTCCGTCTCGGCCACCTGACGGGCCAGGTCTTCGTCCACTTCGGCCAGCACCGCCGCCGTGGCGGCCCGGTCTCCGGAGGCCAGGATCTCCACCTTCCGCCGCAGCGCCCGCACTTCCAACGTCCGTTTGATAAAGTCGAACCGGGCCTTCAGCGTCGCCAACTCGCCGGGCAACAACTTCTGGGCCTTCACCAGCACGTGCTCGCGCACGCCCACCTTGCCGAAATCGTGCAGCACCGCGGCGTAGCGAAGCTCCTTCATCTGCTCGTGGTCGAACGTGGTCTCCGCGTAGGGACCGGACTCCATGCCGTCGACCATTTCGGCCAACCCGCAGGTCAGCGTGGCCACGCGGCCGCTGTGCCCGCTGGTCGTCGGGTCCCGGCTTTCGATCGCCAGCACGCTGGCCGAGATAAAGCCCTCGAAAAGACGATTGATCTCCTCGTACAAGTTGGCATTCTCGATCGCGATGCCCACTTGATGGCCCAGGCTGACGAAGTCCTGCAGATCGTTCACCCCGAAGCTGCCGCCGTCTTTCTTATTGATCGCCTGGAGCACGCCGAGCAGCTTGTCGCGCGCCTTGACCGGCACGCAGACCATGTTCCGGGTGACGAACTTGCTTTTGTCGTCCGCCCGGCGCGAGAACCGCGGATCGTCCTGCGTGTCGTTGACGATCACCGGCTCGCCGGTCTGAGCGACGTAGCCGGCAATCCCCTCGCCGACCTTCAGGCGGATCTCCCGCACCCCCTTGCCTTTGGCCCCCAACGCGACTTCGAAGTACAGTTCCCCCGCCGCTTCGTCCAGGAGCAGCAGCGAACCCGCCTCGGCCTCCATGAGCACGGTGGCAGATTCGATCGCCCGTTCCCGGATCTCCGCCTGGTTGAGGCTTGAATTGAGCACCCGGCTGATTTCCTGGAGTTTGTTGAGCCGTTGAATCTTTTGCCCATGGCTTCGAAACAGGCGGAAGTTCTCCAGCGCGATCGCCAGCTGGGTGCCCAAGCTGGCAAGCTCGATCAGGTCCCAGTTGCTGAACGGCCGTCCGCCGTGCTTGTTGACCGCCTCCAGGACACCCAATGTCTTGCCGCGCGCCCGAACCGGCACCGAGAGAAGCGTCCGGATGCCGCCTCCCTTGCGTCCGGCCTCTGCGACACGCGGGTCATGCTGCGCATCGTTCACGATGAGCGGTTTCCCGTTGCGGGCCACGAGGCCGGCCACGCCCTTGCCGGCTGCAAGCCGGCTCCCTTTCCACGCCGCGCCCTTCTCGCCCGCCACCGCTTCGCACACCAGGTCCCCGCTCGGTTCGTCAAGCAACAGGAGGAGCCCGGCCTCGGCGTCCACCAGCGTGGCGGCAACCTCGAGCGCGCGCTGCAGGACCTCGATCTCTTCGAGCGAGGAGTTCAAAATAGCCGTCACCTCTTCCAGTTGCTTGATGCGCACGATCTTCTGCGCGTATTTTTGGGCCAAGCGAGAATGATCCAACCCGACCGCAAGCCGGGCTGCCACAAAATCAAGCAGCCCGCCGACGTCCCCCCCGCGCTTCTCGTCCGGCAGGCCCAGGACAAGCAACACGCCTTCGAGGCGCCGCCCCCGCTTCAGGGGATAGGCGAGAAGTCCCCCGTCGGCCACCGGCTCTTTATTCCGCACCACACGGGCCGTAAGGCTGTCCCGCTCGTCCGACGACCGGTCGCCGGCACTCCCGCAGACTGCTACGCAACGCATGGCTTTCGTCTGCTCATCCAGCAGATAGACGGCCGCCCAGGGCACTTCGGTCAGTTCGATCAACACGCGCAGACAGGCCTCCGCCACTTCTTCCGGCGCCCGTCCGTTAGTAACCGATGCGGTGATCGTCTCGAGGAGTTGCTGTTGGATTTTGTAAGAAACGACGGGAGGGGTGCGTGCAACGGCTGCGGAAGAGGCTTTGGTGCGGGGCTTCGAAGGCCGCCTCCCTGCGCTGGAAGACTTCGCGCGAACAGTACGGTTCACCGGACGACCGTTTCGACCGGGTGTTCGTCGCAGAGACGCCATCAGCCTCCTAGGCCGTAGAAGATGCGCCGGTTGGAGTGATCGCGGCCTTCAGCGATCGGACAAAGCGCCCGACGCGCTCCGGCAAGCCCGGATCATGTTGATGCTCGCCGACCTGACGCACGATGGCGCTCCCGACGATGACGCCGTCGGCGATCCCGGCCACTTGTGCGGCATCTTGCGGCGTGGCGATCCCGAACCCCACGGCCACGGGCACGTCGGTTGCCTGACGGATCTTCGCCACGTTGCGGCGGACCTCCGCCAGGTTCGTCAGCTTGGCACCGGTGATGCCGGTCAGCGACACGTAATAGAGGAACCCTCGCGACCGACGCGCAACCATGGTGCGCCGCGCCGGCGTGCTCGTGGGGGCCAAGAGGAAGATCGTCCGCAGGCCGGTTTGAGCCGCAGCGACTTCGAGCGGACCCGCCTCTTCCGGCGGCATGTCCGGCACAATCACACCATCCACGCCGGCCTCCACGGCCCGCTTGCAGAAGGCGGCTTCGCCCAAAGCGTAGATGGTGTTGTAATAGGCCATGAGGACCAAGGGAATCTGCGTCTTCGACCGGAGGGACGCCACGGTCTGGAGGATCTTTCGCAAGGAGGTGCCGCTCCGCAGAGCCCGTTCGGCGGCTTTTTGAATGACCGGCCCGTCGGCGATGGGGTCCGAGAAGGGCACGCCCAACTCGATGATATCGGCCCCGGATTGTTCCAATGCCAACACCAGGGCCTCGGTCTCCTGGAGCGAAGGATCCCCGGCCATGATGTATGCGATCAGAGCCTTCTCGCCCTTGGCCCGCAAGTCGCCGAAGGTCCGCTCTAAACGGTTCGGCGCGTGTGACGCGTGACGCGTGACGCGTGACGCATCGGTCCTGTCCCCTGGGGGATTACTCGTCACTCGTCACCTGTCACCCGTGACGCATCGCTCACAGCGTCACGCCCTTGATCCTTGCCACCTGCTGCACGTCTTTGTCGCCGCGTCCGGAAAGGTTGACGACGATCACCTGTTTTTTCTTCAGCCTGGGGGCCAGCTTGACGACTTCGGCCACCGCATGGGCGCTTTCGAGTGCGGGCATGATACCCTCGTCACGCGCCAACAGATCGAAGGCGGCTAAGGCCTCTTCATCCGTCGCCGAGGTGTACTGGATGCGCCCGACATCGTGATAAAAGCTATGCTCCGGCCCCACGGCCGCATAGTCCAGTCCGGCAGAGACCGAATGGGTCAGGTTCACCTGACCGTCATCGTCCTGCAACAGATAGGTCATCGTCCCATGCAACACGCCGGGCCGCCCCCCGGCAAACCGGGCCGCGTGCTTGCCGCTCTCGATCCCCAGCCCGCCGGCCTCGACCCCGATCATTTTGACATGAGGGTCTTTCAAGAAGGTGTGGAACAGGCCGATGGAGTTGCTTCC
>SCVQ01000568.1 GCA_004296865.1 Nitrospirota bacterium | reverse complement strand
GCATGGCTCGATCGAGTGTTTTGAGGATGCGGACCGCACGGGCTTTGGCCGCCGCGCCGGGGGCCGCTGCATCGTGCCGTTCCGTACGCCCTGTGCGGGTCCGTATCGTTCTCATGCCATCCTCGGCAGGACCAAGTCGCTGGGACTCGACGGCTCGGCCAACTCGGACCTGCTCTTGGCCGTCGCCTGCAAGGGGCTCGGCATACTTGCGAGTGCCTGCGCCAGTCTCTCGACAAGAGGCGGTAAGGTCGATGGACGGAGCGCCGAAACACCCAGTGCGCCGTAGCGGCGGCAGAGGGCTTCGGCTTCTTCCACCGGGAGCCGATCGCATTTGTTGAAGACAAGTAGTCTGGGGATGTGCCCCAGTTGTAATTCGTCCAGGATCGTCTCCACCGCGTTCATCTGCGCCTCAAGATCCCTGGCGCTGGCATCCACGAGGTGCAACAGCAAGGCGGCGTTGTGGAGCTCTTCAAGCGTGGTGCGGAATGCGCCGACGAGGGCTTTGGGAAGGTCGCGGATGAACCCGACCGTATCCGTGACGATCACTTCCCGGTCTCGGGGAAATCGCAGGCGTCGGCTGGAGGTGTCGAGGGTTTCAAACGGACGATCCTGAACCGGCACGTGGCTGTCGGTCAGCGCGTTCAGGAGCGTCGATTTGCCGGCGTTGGTATAGCCCACGATGGAGATGATGGGGACCATGTGCCGGGACCGACGGGCCCGGCGTTGGTCATAGTGACGGGCGATGTTGACGAACTCGCGTTCGAGGTGGTCGATCCGATCGCGGACCCGGCGGCGATCCGTTTCAAGCTTGGTTTCGCCCGGCCCCCTTCCGCCGATGCCGCCGCCCAAGCGCGAGAGTGCGGTGCCGCGTCCGGACAATCGCGGCAACAGGTACCGAAGTTGCGCCAGTTCCACTTGGACTTTGCCTTCCCGGCTGTGGGCGCGGCGCGCGAAGATGTCGAGGATCAGCTGCGTCCGATCGACGACCTTCATCTCGGTGACCTCGGCGATGGCCTGCACCTGAGCCGGCGTCAGATCTTGCTCAAAGATGAGGAGGTCGGCGCCGCGATGCAAGGCTTTGATCACGACATCTTTCAGCTTTCCGCTGCCCAGGAGGTATTTGGGATGAATTTCCTGGCTGCGTTGCAGGACCGTCTCCAGAACGGTGATGCCGTCCGATCGGACCAACTCCGCCAATTCCTCCAGGCGTTCCTCCTGGTCGCTGCGGGAGTGTTTGGAGACGCTGATCAGGATGGCCGACTCCTGTCCGTCCCGCACCACGTGATTGGCGGTCACGCGAGCCAGCTCGGCTTCGAGGGCGTCCACGAACTTGGCGCAATCCAACTGGAAGGTATGGAAGGGGGTCGGCGCCCAGACATCATAGACCCGGCCTTGGGGGTTCGGCGGGAGGATATGGGCCAGGTGTAGATCGGCCGGCAATCCGTCCGTGCCGACTCCGACGGCGGCGATCAGGTCCAGGCGAAGCAACGCCAGGTCGGTCACGTCATCTTGGGAGAGCGGCTCGTTTTGCAAATGAGTGTGTACGAGCCGGAGCCCGCGCAGGAACCGCCGGCCGAGTCGGAAGCGCGACAGATCGTCGATGAAGAGCCCCCGTCCGTTTCCGACGATGA
>SCVQ01000567.1 GCA_004296865.1 Nitrospirota bacterium | reverse complement strand
TGGTTTGGAATCCTTGCGGATACACGGCCTCGCGCGACGGCGTGAACAGGACATCCACCCCTTCCTCGCGACAGAGGGCAGCATCCGCCCGAGCCGGTCTGGGATAGCGGGAGAAGTCTTCTCCCGGTCCGAACTGGCTCGGGTTCACGAAGAGACTCACCACGACGGCATCGCAAGACAGGCGCGCGCGTCGAATGAGCGACCGGTGGCCGTCGTGGAGGGCGCCCATGGTCGGGACCATGCCGATGACCACGCCCTCTCGATGGAGCGCGAGGCTCCAGGCCGCCATGGTGCGCACCGATCGGATGACGCGCATCACGCCGGATTGCGAACGAGGGTTGAGGAGGATGGGCTGCAGGTCGGGCGGGAGCCGTAGCGGGAGCCGGGTGCGGATTCGACCCGGCGCACCCGGGCTGGGTCAGCGAGGCGATCGAGGAGGTCCTTGACGGTCTTCAACAGAACCGGATGTTTCCATTCCGGTTCGATCTCGACAAGGGGCGTCAGCACGAACCGCCTGAGGTGCAGGCGCGGATGGGGCACGACCAGATCGGGTTCATTGATGATGCGGCTCCCATAAAAGAGAATGTCCAGGTCCAGCGTCCTGGGCCCGTCGCGATGGTCCAGGTCCCGACCCAAGGCTTTCTCCACCTCACGGCAGATATCGAGCAACCGGCGCGGCGCAAGGTCCGTTTCGAGACGCACGACGCCGTTGAGGAACCACTCGCGACCCGGATGCGCGCCGTCCTCCACCGGCTCGGTCTCATAGAGCGAGGACACCCCGGTCACTTCCGACGAAGGGAGGAGGCTCAGGAGGGCCAGGGTACGGTCGCAGAAACCCTTCCGATCCCCCAGATTCGACCCAAACCCGATGAAAACAACTTCTCTGGCCAATTTACTCTCTCCTCAAAGAGACGAGCGCTAGACGCAGTGGAGCCAGCCCAACGCTCGTTGCTCAGTATAGAGCATTTGACATCTTCGTGGTCACTGGCTAGAGTCTGCTTACCCTAGTGAAAACAATTACACCAATTCGGGTGTCTCCTTCAAGATAGGCACATCCACCTCAAGCCTACGAATGAACCGTCAAGAACATTGGGATCAGGTGTATCGGACCAAAGGGCCGCAGGAGGTCAGTTGGTATCAGCACCGCCCGGACCTTTCCCTCGCCCTGATTGCAGCCTCAGGCATCGGCAAGGACGGCGGTATCGTCGATGTCGGCGGCGGCGCCTCCGTACTCGTGGACTGTCTGCTGGAAGCCGGGTACGGGAGGTTGGCCGTGCTCGACTTGTCCGCAGCAGCCTTGGCCCATGCGCGCGCTCGTCTCGGTGCGCATGCGGCAGGTATTGAATGGTTCGAGGCTGATGTGACGACGTTCGATCCGCCGCATCGCTTCGGCCTCTGGCACGACCGAGCGGTCTTTCACTTTCTGACGGAAGCCGAGGATCGCCGGAAATACGTCGCCACCTTGCGCCGCACCTTGCAGCCCGGTGGCACCGTCATCATCGCGACGTTCGCCCAGGATGGACCGCCCAAGTGCAGCGGTCTCGACGTCGTCCGTTACGACGAGCCGTCCATCATCGCGGAGCTAGGAGCGGAGTTTTCGCTCCTTGAGGTAAGGCGCGAAACACACATGACCCCGTGGGAATCCGAGCAGCGGTTCATCTACTTCCGTTTCCACTGGCAGAGCAGATGATGACCGACTCGGCTACCACCCAGCTTTCTTGATGCGTTCCACCGCCTCGGCCAGCCGCTCCTTCGTCGTGCAGACGGTCATGCGGATGTAGCCCTCGCCCGGCGCGCCAAAGCCATTGCCCGGCGTCGTCACGATCCCGGCTTTCTCCAACAGATGCGCCGTGAACGAGGCGGAGGTATAGCCCTTGGGCACCGTCACCCAAACATAGAAAGCCGCCGGGGGCGGGTCCACGTCCAAGCCCAGCTTTTTCAGCCCCGGCACCAGCACATCCCGCCGCTCTTGATACACCTTCCGCAGCCCATCGGTCACGCTGTCGTCCAAC
>SCVQ01000566.1 GCA_004296865.1 Nitrospirota bacterium | reverse complement strand
GCGATGAGCCTGGAGAGCGCGTTGGGCGTATCGACGACCTTGCCGTCCACCTTGATGATGATGTCGCCCGGCTTGATGCCGGCCCGCGCCGCCGGATCGCTCTCAAAGACTTCGTTGACCAGCACGCCTTCGCCCTCGGCCACCCCGAACTTGGTGGCCAAGTCCGCCGTGACCGGTTGAATGCCGACGCCCAGCCACCCGCGGACGACCTTGCCGCGGGACTGCAGTTGCTGAAAAACTTGCTTGGCCATGTTCGAGGGAATCGCAAACCCGATCCCTTGGGCGTAGTTGATGATGGCCGTGTTGATGCCGATGATCTCGCCATGGACGTTGAACAGCGGCCCTCCGGAGTTGCCGGGGTTGATGGAGGCGTCGGTCTGGATGAAGTTCTCGTAGCGGGAGAGGTTCATGTTTTCGCGTCCCATGCCGCTGACCACGCCCAGCGTCACGGTCCGGTCAAGCCCGAATGGATTGCCCACCGCCAACACCCACTGACCGACTTTCACCGATCCGGAGTCGCCGAACTGCGCGAAGGGGAGGGGGCGGTCCGTCGTCACCTTCAGCACGGCCAGGTCCGTGTCCTGGTCTCTGCCGATGACTTGCGCGATGAGCCTGGTCTTGTCCGAGAGGCGGATTTCCACTTCGTTGGCATCGCCGACCACGTGGTTGTTGGTGAGGATGTAGCCTTGCGCATCGATGATGACGCCGGAACCTGAGCCTGAGCTGGGAGCGTTGGGCGGCTGTTCTTTGGGGGCATTTTTCGAACGGCTGGGGCTTTGCGTAGGAAAGACATTGACAACGGACGGCTTCACCCGTTCCGCCAGATCCGTGATGACGCCCTGGAGTTCCTCCATGAGGCGGATCCCATTGCCGTCGGTTGCGGCCAGCGCCCTGCCGCCAAGGGGGGACGAGGGGAACGGCGCCGGGAATCCCGACCCAAGGAAGATCGCAAGAACGACGACGATGGTTCGAATAGCGATGCTCATGCAACCTCCTGACGGGGAATGCAAGACCTGTGCGGACCTAACCTCTAGCGTGCATTATATACTATACCGGTCAGGCAAAGGCGCGTTGCGTATCGGTGAACGAAGGGAGCGCATTCTTTAAGTCGGCGCGTGTTCCGATCAAGAGTACGACATCGCCGGTTCTGAGCGGCACCGTGTCGCATGCGGTCACCAGCATGGGGCCTCGCAAAATCGCCATGACTCGGATTGCGGGAGGCATCCCAAGCTGGCCGATCGTTTGGCCGCAAGCCGCAGACCCTTTGGCCACGATGACTCGTTCTATGGTGGCCGAGCGGATCAAGAGGTCTTGTTGGATTTTGATCAGGTCCTCTGTGAGGGTTTCCGCTTCAAGTTCACGCACCAAGGCATCCACCCGCAGGAGTTCGTTTTTGAGCAGTCTTGCCCGAGCCGCAGCTTCGGAGAGCCTGGTCTCAATCTCGCGCTGGTCTTGCCGGTAGCCGGTCTGTTCGGAGGCATCGCTCTGCGTGGCGTGTTGGGTAAGAAAAGCCCCGGTCTCTTGCTGAATGATCTCCATCTGCTGCGCGATGGAGGAGGCCTGCCAATGGAGCTTCAGTATGTGCACTTTTCGATTGACGCGGTCGGAAACAGCCAGCACGGTTTCATGCAGTGCCGTCATGGTCAGTGTAAATTCTTTTCTAATACGCTGGAGAAGCTCTGCCGTCATGCTTGCCTTTCCGTTTATCTACGGGGTCGGATAAGATCGATTATGTCAACTCTTAGATTGGTCGATGTTGGACTGGCCAATCTTGGATTCGATGCCTTGCCATAGCCTCCTGATGTTTTCCTTATGCCGGAACGTGATCATCCCGCTGACCAGCCAGGCAAAGACTTGAAAGGCTGCACTGTGCCCAAACGCAACGGCCATTACGGGAAGCGCTGCAAAGGCCGCCAAAGCCGCCCCTGACGAGTAGCGCCAAATGGCGGCTGTCGCCAGCCATACCGCCAGCATGGTCAAGCCAATGGCCGGCGCGACGCCTGCCACGGCTCCCATGGCTGTGGCGACCCCTTTGCCACCCTGAAACCTGAGGAACACCGAATGTAGGTGGCCCAGGATTGGGCATAACGTCACTCCCAGAACGGCAGCTTCCTGATCCAGCGTGTGAAGGGCCGCCCAGCCTACCAGCCAGCCCTTTCCGATGTCGCCGGCAAGGGTCAGGAGTCCGGCCTTTTTCCCCGACACGCGTAAGACGTTCGTGAATCCGATATTGCGGCTGCCGGCGGTGCGAGGATCGACGGCGCCCAGGCATTTTGCCACTATCACGCCGAATGGAATCGAGCCAAGCAAATATCCGGCAACCGCCATGCCGACAGGCAGCCAGTCAAGGGTCGTCATGTTGGCATGCGAAAGATATCAAAAGCAAGTTTATGCAATCTATTCTTCATGTGATGCTAGAGCTTCTTCGTTGCGACATTTCGCCAAAAATTCACGAGGTATTGGCCTCCGGAGACAAGTGCCAGAATCAGAGCAAGATAGAGCAAGCCGGTACCAAGCAGGTGCAGCGGCCTGGTAAGCGAGAGCATGCTGCTTTCCAAGATCAAGAGGACAATGGCGACGACCTGTGCGGTCATTTTCCACTTCCCGATCGTCTCGGCCGCCAGTACGATCCCTTCTGAGGCAGCGATCGCCCGTATGCCGGTTACCGCCACCTCGCGCGCGATGATCAGGATGGCGACCAACGCGGCGACCCGATCGAACTGTACGAGGAGGATGAGCCCGGAGAGGACCAACAATTTGTCGGCGATCGGGTCAAGCAGTTTCCCAAGTTTGGTGATCTGGCCGCGCCGCCGTGCCACATAGCCGTCCAACAGATCCGTGAGGGCTGCCACGACGAAGACCAAGGCCGCCACCAGGGAGCGCTTCGGGGTCGGACTGGAAAACAGCACGACAAAGACGGGAATCAGGAGAATGCGGGCCAGGGTCAGCAGGTTGGCCAGGTTCACGTTCGCGGCGTGGCCTTCCTGGGAGGCCAAAGGACCGGAGCGTGGCTGTGGTTGTTTGACCGCCTCTGTC
>SCVQ01000565.1 GCA_004296865.1 Nitrospirota bacterium | reverse complement strand
CCTTTCATCATGCCTTCTTTATGGCCCTCTTTGGGCCCATCCTTGTACCGTTGCATCATGGCCTCATGGACTGCTTTGACCCGCTGGCCTTGCTCCGGCGTGAGGAGGGCCATGGCGTCCCGCCGGGCTTTGATCGCCGCCAGACGGAGCGCGACTTCCTGCATCTCGGCCTGTTTCAGCTTCTCCTCGATGGCCGACAATTCGGTTTTGTCGTTCTCGATCAAGGATTGCAGTTCCCGTTCGGCGACCATGATGTCGGCCTCGGCCTTGATGCGCGTCTTGTCCAGGTCGAGCTGGATGGCTTTCAGTTTGGCGACTTGCTCGTCCGTCAGCCCCATCTCCTTCTGGGATTGCAGGAGGCCGCGGAGGAGGTGTCCGGTGCTGGCATGGTGTCCTCCCATGCCCATGCCGTGGCCGCCATGGTCCCCGCAACAACCATGATCTCCGGATCCGTCATGACCGCTGCCATAACCCTTCCCATGCCCCTCGTCCGCCCAGGCGGACGGCAGACCCAGTCCGAGCAGAACCGTTAGTGCCAAGACCCCTGTCATCGTTGTTGTCTTCATGAATCCTCCTTGAATGATGAGTGCCCGTCAGGGCCTACGCGGTATAGCTTGCCAGACCCCACCGTCGTGACGCAAGTCGTCGGGTCCTCGGTCATCCCCGGCGCGCCGCGCGCAGCAGTTCCTCGCGGGGGTCGGGGTGGGGGTGGCGCCCGAGTTGTTCGTAGAGCTTGCGGTCTTCGTCCGAGATCGTGGGCGGCATGACGATCTGAAGGGTGACGAAGAGATCGCCGTGTCCGCCCGATGCGGTCGGCAGTCCTTTCCCTTTGAGCCGGAGCTTGCCCTCCGCCTTGCTGCCGGCCGGGACCTTCACCCGCACCGGGTCGGTCAAGGTCGGCGCCAGCACCTCGGCGCCCAAGGCGGCTTCCCAGGGCCACAGGGGGAGCGCGACGTGGATGTCGCTGCCCTGGCGCCGGAAGATTCCGTCCGATGCGACGTGGACACGCAAGTAGAGGTCGCCGGGTTTGCCCCCATGTATTCCAGGTTGTCCTTTCCCTCCGACGCGCACCCTCGTGCCGTCTTGGACCCCCGCGGGAATCCGGACCTCGATGGTCCGGGTCTCCGTTTGGCTGCCGGCGCCCATGCAGGCGGCGCAGGGGCGGCCTCCCCGCTGTCGGCCGGACCCGCCGCAGGTCGTGCAAGGGACCGGTTCCGAGATCGTGATGCGCCGCGTCACGCCCGTCAGGACTTCGTGCAAGGTCAGCCGGACGTCGGTTTCCAGGTCTTCTCCTTGCACGGTGAAGGTCCGGCCGGCCTGCCCGCCCTGTGACCGCTGGCCGAAGATGCTCTCGAAGACGTCGCCGAAATCGAATCCCTCGCGGGAGGTCGCTCCCGGCCCGGCTCCCCTGCCGGCGCCGGCTTGCGCGCGGGCTTTTTCATAGGCCTCGGCTTCCTGCCAGCGGTGACCGTGGCGGTCGTACTTCTTCCTGATGTCGGGGTCGCTCAACACTTCGTGCGCGGCGTTGATCTCCTTGAACTTCTTTTCCATCTCCGCTTTGCGCGAGCCCGTGTTCAGGTCGGGGTGGTACTGGCGGGCGAGCCGCCGATAGGCTTTCTTGATCTCATCCTGCGTGGCGGTCCGGGGGACGCCAAGGACGGCATAGTAATCGCGTTCTGCATTTGCCATGGGGACACTCGCTCGGTGGTGTCGGGCACAGGGCCGACGTTTTTACAGATTACGGTGTCTGCGGCGTCTTTGCAAGAAGGGGGAGCATATGGCAGATGGCAAATGGCGTATAGCAATAATCCCACCCAAGAGCTAATGGCCTATAGCTGATGGCAAGATTCGGCAACTA
>SCVQ01000564.1 GCA_004296865.1 Nitrospirota bacterium | reverse complement strand
GACGCCTTTCTCTACAAAGATGCGGTCCTTGGGATAGCCGTAGTCTTTGATCAGGCGGCGGACATAAAGCTGACGGACGATTTCTTCCGGTTTGGCTGCGCGCTCTTTGCCGGAGGCGATGCACTGCAGATAAGGTTTGCCTCGCTTGTCCAGCAGTTCGAGGGCGTGGATTTCTTTTTCCCTGAACAGGTCCAAGGCATACCCGCTCGCTGAGGCTGCGAGAATTTCACCCACCTGCCATTGCTTTCCGGCTTTATTCATTCCTGGTTCCTTTCTTGCCGGTGGTGGAGAGCCGTTTGGCGTGCTTTGGGCTTGGCAATTCCTCCCGCTGGAAGCCGATCCGCCGCCGCGTGGTCGCTGGTGCCATAAGTTCCCGGATGGCGTCGAAAATCACCTTGAACTGCTTGTCATACTTCTTTTCAAGTTCGTCAAAACGTCTGGCCAAATCCTTGTGAGAGGCGATCATTTCCCGCAGCCGCACAAAGGCCCGCATGATGGCGATGTTCACCTGAACCGCGCGGTTGCTCTTAAGTACACTCGAGAGCATCGCGACGCCCTGCTCGGTGAAGGCATAAGGCAAGTATCGGCGCCCTCCGCGACCCGATGACTTTGATATTCCAATTTGGAATCTCAAAATCCCGGCTTCTTCACTGGTCAGTTGAAACATGAAGTCTTTTGGGAAGCGGTCGATATTTCTCTTCACGGCTTTGTTGAGGTTAAACGTAGTGACGCCATAGAGTTTCGCGAGGTCTGAGTCCAACATGACCTTGTGTCCACGGAGCAGAAGGATGCGTTTTTCAATTCTCTCCAACGGCATCAAGGTTTCCATCTTCAATTAGCGACCTCAAAACGTCGGGCAGCAGATCGGTGAAACCGGCGGCATCGTAGCCCACTTGAGGAAAAGCTGCAATCCGGCCGCCCGCTCAGCGGCGGGGTTTCCCGTTCACGGACTTGGTCGTCTTGGTTGCGCCATTCTCTCCCATCCAGCGCAGAATCTGCTGCTGACGCAGCGTGAGGTAGGGCGTGAGACGCTGGGGCAGGGGATCATACCGTCTGGGCGACGGGAGGATCGCGGCCAAGAGCGCCGCCTCCTGTGGCGTCAGGTCAAGGGCCGACTTGCCGAAGTGGTGTTGCGCTGCTGCCTCGATGCCGTAGACCCCCCGCCCCCATTCCACGACGTTCAGGTAGAGTTCCAGGATGCGGCGTTTACTGAGGCGCCGTTCTATTTCGTGCGTGATCAGCGCTTCGTGGGCTTTCCTGAGCAGGGTCTTGTCGGAGGAGAGGTAGAGGTTCTTGGCCAATTGCTGGGTGATGGTGCTGCCGCCACGCCGGAACCGTCCGACCTCCCAATTGCGCGTGGCCGCCCCCCAGAGGCTGCTCCAATCAAATCCCTCATGGGAATAGAAGGACGCATCTTCGGCTGCGATGACCGCTCGCTGCACGTGGGGGGAGATGCGGGAGAGGGGCACCCAGGTCCAGTTCGGTTCGGACGGACGGCCCCCTGCAGACGCCTCCCTCGTCCTGGTTTCAATCAAAGCGGTAGACGAGGGGTTTGTCGCGGCGAGGCCGGCCACGTCGGGAAGCGTCGCCAGCCAATACAGTGCGAGGCCGGCGGTCGGCAGTCCCAGCAAGAGGATCAGGGCGACGAGGCCGCGCACCAGGAGCGGTCTCATTGACTTCATCATGGCGCAATGATACAGCAAACGCTCACGCGATGCGCCTGTGACACGACGAAGGGCACGATGAAAATTATCGCGGTCGAGTTTCTCAAAAGTTGCGAACAGCCCGATCAGTTTCCACGGGACCGTCTGCCCGAGGTAGCCTTCGTGGGGCGGTCGAACGTCGGGAAATCCTCGCTGATCAATTCCCTGCTGCATCACAAAGGCCTCGCCAGAGTCAGCCAGACCCCCGGCAAAACCCGCATTCTGAACTTCTTTCGGGTGACCACCGATGACCCGCTGCTCAAATCGTTCTACGTGGTCGACCTGCCTGGCTATGGCTACGCGAAGGTGGCCAAATCGGTCCGCGCCCAGTGGGGGCCGATGATCGAGGGGTATCTGACGGACCGGGCGCCGCTCCGCGGGGTCCTGCTGCTGGTGGATGCGCGGAGAACCGAGGGACAGGAGTCGGCCACGTTCGACTGGTTGCAGGGGTTGGGGCCGCCGCTGGTCGTAGTGGCGACCAAGCTGGATAAGCTCACGCGCCACGCGCGAGGCCGGCATGTGAATGCCATCCGGGACTCGCTCCATCTGCCGGAGTCGGTTCCTGTCGTGCCCTATTCTTCCGTGAGCCATGAAGGCCGCGATGCGCTCTGGCGGGCGATCCGCACGATGCTGGCAACAAGCAAATAAGCCATCCGCTATCAGCCTTCAGTCCCTGTAATCAGGACTCAGAGCTGATCGCTGAGAGCCGACGGCTGACAGCTTCCGTCAGAACTTCACTTCGATGTAGGCCTTGTCCTTGAGCGTCTTGAGCCAGTCCTGGTAGGTGTCCTCGTTTTTTTGCCGGTAGACAAGGCCCTGGATCTCCATCTTGACCTCGGCAAACGGACGAAACTGGGGCGGGTTTTTCTCTTCCAAGCGGATGATGTGCAGGCCCTGGGGGGTCTCGACCGGCTCGGTGATCCGATCGGTCTCCAACGTCGCCAGGGCGCGTTCGATCGGGGGCAGCAGTTCGCCTTGACGGACGTAGCCGAGGGCGCCGCCGCGCGGGGCCTCCGGGCCGTCGGAACGTCGGAGCGCCAGGTCGGCGAAGTCCGCTCCTTGCTTCAATTCCGCATAAATCGCCGCGGCTTTGGCCCGCGCCTGCGCCCGGTCTTCATCGGACCTCGGGACGATCAGGATCTGGCTGATGCGGTATTCTTCAGGAAGCAGGAATTGGCTCTGGTGCTGCAGGTAGTACCGCTGGAGCTCGGTCTCGGAGACCATCAAGCTGCTCCGGACCTCGCGGTCGATCACCCGCAAGAGAATCAGTTGTTCTTTAATGGCCTTCTTCACGTCGGGCTTGGAGTCATCCACCTTTTCGCCCTGGCGTTGCATCTCCTTCACGGCGTTGGCGATTTCTTCATCCGTGACGTCCATGCCTTTTTTCTTGGCCAGTTGTAGTTGGAGCTTGTGCTCGATCATCCGGGTCAGGGCCGTGTACTCGGCTTGATGCAGGCGCCGCTGCAACTCCGGGCCGCGGTATTGGTCCCGGATCCGCTTCTCCTCGGCCTCGGTTTGCGCCTTGAGTTCGGACAGCGTGATCAACTCGGAGTTGACCACCGCGACGATGCGGTCCGTCGTGGGGGCGGCCTCGACCGGCGAACCGGCGAGGTGTATCGTGAGCAGGAGGATGCCGAGCCCCTGCACGATGCGCCACATGCGCCGGCTGCGCCCCGCAGGGACCGCGTGGCCGGCGCATGTGGCGCGGGTATCGGGGTGTGCGTGGGGCGAGGAACGCAACGGCTGATGGAGAAGGATCAAAGCACGCAACATGCGATCAGTAATCACGAGGTCCGACGTCTGTTTCACGGCGATGCCGTGAAACCCGGGCTGAGCGAGGAGACCATCAGGGCGCGGGCGTCTCGGGCGGACGTCCGGTATCTTCCGTCACGATCCTGGACGCATCCGCCATCCGAATGGTCGCCGTCGTGCGCAGCGCCGACAGATATTCTTCGAAACGCTTCCGTTGTTTCTCGGCGTAGAGCTCTTGCTGGAGCCGTTCGCGGGCCGCGTGGGGCGTGGCGTCCCCGGACTCGCGGCTCAGGAGCTTGAGGAGATGGAAGCCCGAGCGGGTCTCGATCGGCTCGCTGACCATGCCCGGCTTCAGGGTCAGGAGCATTGCGTCGATCTCGGGGCCGACGATCCCGCGGCGATAGGGACCGAGGTCCCCGCCCCGCTGCTTGGTCGCTTGATCGGTGGAGAAGCGCTGCGCGAGCTTGGCGAAGTCCGCCCCCTCGTCCAGTTGGCGCTTCAGATCCTTCGCCTGCGCGGCGGTGGGCACCACGATCTGCGCGGCCCGAATCTGCTCGGCCGCCAGCAGTTCGGCGGAATGCGCGGCGTAATAGGATTCCAGTTCCTCCTTGGGGAGGTCGATCTGCGCCCGTATGGCGCCGCGCATCAGCTCTTCCAGCGCCAGTTGCTCTTTGACCCGCTCCAACCGTTCGCGGACGCTCGGGCTTTGGTCCAGACCCTGTTTGTGGGCCTCTTGCAACAAGAGTTCGCGCGAGATCAGGTCGTCCAGAAATTTGCGTTTGCCCCCTTCGCTCCGGTACCGGGCCTGCGCGGTCTGGGACAGCTCGGCCCAGCGGAACTCGAACTCGCTCTGCGTGATGGGCTGACCGTTCACGACGACCAGCACGGGCGATTCCTCGGAGACCGGGCCGCAGCCGGCGAGGCCCAGGCAGGCGAGGGCGATCATCCAAGAGCGGAAGGCGGGAGGCAGGCCGGTCAACGCTCGCGTCACGGTTGGTTCTCCACGATCATCAGGAAACCGGCTGTACGGTTGCGGGTTTCTTGGTATCACAGACGGTCAGGGTTTGCAAGGCTGCATTGAGTTCCGGGAACAGCGCCGGCCAGTCGCCCTGGGGCAGTTGGAGCTCGAAAGACAGCGGGGAGAGCAACCGCACCCGGCGCTGGTAGCGGTCCATCAGCCGCCGCATGCCGGCCTCCGGCGCCTGGGCCTTGGGTTCGAAGACGACGAGGACCGCGCTCGGGGCGCCGGCTTTCACCTCGATCGAGGCCAGGCGGAGGGCCTTGGCCAGCAACCGGATCTGCATGACCTCGACCAACCGCTCGATCGGCTCGGGCAGGGGACCGTACCGGTCCTGGATCTCCCCGTGCAGGATGGCCAGGTCGCCCACCTGCGTGCAGGATGCCAGCCGCTTGTACAGCGAGAGGCGCTGATGCGCGTCCGGCACGTAGCCTTCGGGAATGAAGGCGGACACGTTCAGGTGTAGGGTGGGATCGGGCTCTTCCTCGACCACCGTGCCCTTGAGGGACTGCACCGCCTGCTCGACCATCTGGAGGTAGAGGTCCAAGCCCACGGCGGCGATATGGCCGGACTGCTGTTTGCCCAATAGGTTCCCCGCGCCGCGTATTTCCAGGTCGGCGGCGGCGATCCGGAACCCGGAGCCCAATTCGGTGAATTCCTGGATCGCCACCAGCCGCTTCTGCGCGTCGCCGCTCAAGGTCCCTTCGTCGGGCACGAGGAAGTAGGCATAGGCCTGGTGTCCGGCCCGGCCCACCCGGCCCCGCAATTGATAGAGCTGTGCCAGCCCGAACGTGTCCGCGCGGTTGACCAGGATCGTGTTCGCGGTGGGGACGTCCAGTCCGGACTGGATGATGGCCGTGGCGACGAGCACGTCCGCCTCACGGCGGACGAACTTCAGCATGACGTTTTCCAGCAGCCGCTCGTCCATCTGGCCGTGCGCGATGACGAACCGCGCCTCGGGGACCAGTTGCTGCAGCCACGTGGCCATCCGCTCCATCGTCTGGACACGGTTGTGGACGAAAAAAATCTGGCCGCCCCGTCCCAGCTCGCGGATGATCGCCTCGCGGACGGCCGTCTCGTTGAAGCGCAGGACCTGGCTGCGGATAGCCAGGCGTCCGGCCGGCGGGGTTTCGATCACCGACAGGTCGCGGACGCCGGCCATGGCCATCTGGAGGGTCCGCGGGATGGGTGTGGCGGTCAGGGTCAACACGTCCACCTGCGTCCGGAGCTGCTTGAGCCGCTCCTTGTGCCGGACCCCGAACCACTGTTCCTCGTCGATGATGACCAAGCCGAGATTGTGGAACCGGATGTCCTTCTGCAACAGACGGTGCGTGCCGATCACGAC
>SCVQ01000563.1 GCA_004296865.1 Nitrospirota bacterium | reverse complement strand
TCGCGCGCGGGATTGCGGTCGATCAGGCCGACGGGGCCGTCTACGTCGTGGACATGGGCAACCATCGGGTCCAGAAGTTCGACACCAGCACCAACGTCCTGCCCCAGCTGATCACGAAGTGGGGCAGCAGTCTCGGCCCCGGCCACGCCAGCAGCCCCCAGGCCCAGGATACGGGGCACTTCCGTTCGCCCTGGGGCATTGCAGTGGATGGGCAGGGCGATGTCTACGTGACGGACACCGGCAACCAACGGGTCCAGAAGTTCGACCGCGAGGGTAACTTCATCACCCAGTGGGGCGGGTTCGGCGGCGGCGACGGGCAGTTCAATTTCCCCTACGGCATCGGGGTGGATGCGAAGGGCAGCGTGTTCGTGGTCGACAGCGGCAGCACGCGCATCCAGCAGTTTATGCCGGCCGATGAAGGCAGCGAGCGCCTGCAAGAGGACACCCAGTCCGAGGCGGCCCTGACCGACAAGCCGGCCGAAACGCGCGGGTGAGCGGGCGTTCCGTCAGGGCGTGATGCGTGTGGAATGAGGCCCTCCACGGGCCGATCCGCTTGCCTTGACCCTCTGGAACGGCTGTGCTAGATTCCGAAAATTCCGTGTCGGACCGTCCCCTCCTTCACGACAAGCCTGAGCAGGAGATCCATGCTGGATAAAGACGTGCGAGTCGGGCTGACCTTCGACGACGTAGTGCTGGTCCCGGCCAAGTCGGAGGTGATCCCCAGTGAGGTGGACACCCGCACGCGCGTGTCGCGGAACATTGCGATCAACATTCCCATCGTCAGCGCGGCCATGGACACGGTGAGCGAGGCGCGTTTGGCCATCGCGTTGGCCCGCGAAGGCGGGATCGGCGTGATCCATCGCGTGCTCTCGCCCACGGACCAGGCGGCCGAAGTGGACAAGGTGAAGAAGTCCGAGAGCGGGATGATCTTCGATCCCATCACGATCTCGCCGGAGCAGACGATCCGGGATGCTCATGAGATCATGACGAAGTACCGGATTTCCGGCATCCCCGTGACCAAGCAGGGGAAGCTGGTGGGGATCCTGACGAACCGGGATTTGCGGTTTGAAGCCCGGATGGATTTGAAAGTCGCCCAGGTGATGACGAAGGACAAGTTGGTGACCGCCCCCGTCGGTACCAGCCTGGAGAAGGCGCGCGAAATCCTCCACGAGTATCGCATCGAAAAGCTGCCCGTCGTCAACAAGAAATTCGAGCTGAAGGGTTTGATCACGATCAAGGACATTGAAAAACGGATCAAATACCCACATGCCTGCAAAGATGATCACGGGCGCTTGCGGGTGGCCGCGGCGGTCGGGGTGGGGGTAGATGCCGAGCATCGGCTGGCGCTGCTCACGAAAGCCGGCGTGGATCTGGTGGTGGTGGATACGGCTCACGGCCATTCCAAGAGCGTGTTGGAGACGGTGAAGTTGGTCAAGCAGAAATATCCCTCCCTGGACGTGATTGCGGGGAACATTGCGACGGCGACGGCGGCGAAGGACCTCGCCAAGGCCGGTGCGGATGCCGTCAAGGTGGGCGTCGGCCCCGGTTCGATCTGCACGACGCGGATCGTGTCCGGCGCGGGCATGCCGCAATTGACGGCGGTGGCGGACTGCGCCGCGGCCCTGGCCGGAAGCGGCGTGCCGATCATCGCGGACGGGGGGATCAAATACTCGGGCGACATTACGAAAGCCTTGGCGGGAGGCGCCTCCGCCGTCATGATCGGCGGGATTCTGGCCGGGACGGAGGAGTCCCCCGGCGAGACCGTGTTGTTCCAAGGGCGGACCTACAAAGTCTATCGCGGGATGGGGTCGCTGGGCGCCATGGAACGGGGCGGCAAGGACCGCTACTTTCAGGCCGGGCAGCCGACCTCCAAGCTGGTGCCCGAAGGGATCGAAGGCCGGGTGCCCTACAAGGGGACCCTGTCCGGCGTGGTCTTCCAATTGGTCGGGGGCGTCAAGTCCGGGATGGGCTATTGCGGCTGCCGCACGATCACGGAGTTACAGCAGAAGGCGACCTTCATCCGGCAGACGCTCGCCGGCCTCCGGGAAGGGCACGTCCACGATGTGATCATCACCAAGGAAGCCCCGAACTACCGCACGGAGTCGGAATGAGCGTTCCGCGTTCAGCCATCAGCGGTCAGCGAGAACGGGAATATTTTTTCTAACCACAACCTTTCCGAGATAGCCGACGGCATTATCACGCTCACTCCCTCTTGTCGCTGATTGCTGAAAGCTGAATGCTTCTTCATGGAACAGTGGCACGATAGAATTCTGATTCTCGACTTCGGGTCCCAGTATACCCAGCTCATCGCCCGCCGCATCCGCGAAGCCCAGGTCTACTCCCAGATCCTTCCCTGTACCACGCCGCTGGCCACGATTCTGGCCTATCGCCCGAAGGGCATCGTGCTGTCCGGAGGACCGGCCAGTGTCTACGACAAGAACGCACCTGTGATTCCCAGGCAGCTCCTGGAGGAAGGCCTGCCGATCCTGGGCATCTGCTATGGGATGCAACTGGTGACCAAGCTCCTGGACGGCGAGGTGGCCAAGGCCTCGCGTCGCGAGTATGGCCGCGCCGAGTTGATGATCGACGATGCGTCCGACTTGTTCAAGGGCGTGGGGAAGGGGGCATCCTGCCAGGTCTGGATGTCCCATGGAGACCGGATCGAGCGGATGCCCAAAGGATTCCGGTCGATCGCCCATACCGCCAACTCGCCGGTCGCCGCCATGAAATCAACGGGGGGCAAGCGCCGGATCTACTGCCTGCAGTTTCACCCCGAAGTTGCGCACACGACGGGCGGCGTCAAGCTGCTGCGGAATTTCGTCTACGACATCTGCGGCTGCAAGCCCACCTGGACCATGCGGTCCTACGTGGACACGGCCGTGGAACAGATTCGTGAGCAGGTCGGCAAGGAGCAGGTGATTTGCGCCTTGAGCGGCGGGGTGGACTCGTCGGTGGCGGCCGCCTTGACGCATCGGGCGATCGGCGATCAACTCACCTGTATCTTCGTCGACAATGGGC
>SCVQ01000057.1 GCA_004296865.1 Nitrospirota bacterium | reverse complement strand
CCAGGTGGTCGGGACTCCCCAGAAAGATCGGCAGCCCGCGCAGGAACCGGATGTACATGACGAAGAGCGTATCGAAGATCGGCATACCCAGGATCAAGATGGGGCTCAGCAGCGCGACCGGATGGCTCCCCTTGTATTGGCCGATCATCGCCAGCGCACCCAGCATCAGTCCGATGAACAGCGCCCCTGAGTCTCCCATGTAGATTCGGGCCGGGTACACATTGTAGCGCAGAAACCCCAGGAGGCTGCCGGCCAGCGCGGTCAGCATGAACGCCAGGGTGATGTCGCCGTTGATGAGCGCCACCGTCAACAGAAACAGGGCGCCGATCAACCCGACACCGGCCGAGAGCCCGTCCATGACGTCCAGCAAGTTGAAGGCATTGATGATGCCGATCATCCAGACCACGGTCAGGAGGAGGCAGAGCCATGGCGGAAAGGCCGCGATCTGGATTTGAATCCCGCTCTTGATGAGCACGAAAACCGCCAGCAACTGCCCGACCAGCTTGGTACTCGGCGACAAGACGCCGAAGTCGTCGATCAACCCCAGCATGACCATCAGCGTCCCGGCCAGGACTATACCCAACACGTCCTGCCGGAACTCGAAGGTAAAGGCAAGGCTGCTCAGGAAGGCCAGATAGATGGCCAGGCCTCCCAGATAAGGCACAGGCTCCCGTTGATGTTTGAGCCTCCCGTCAGGACTGTCCACGATGCCGTACTTGAGCGCGGCCAGACGCGCCATCGGGACGCCGTAGAGCGACAGCAACAACGCCAGGCTGAATGTGAGAATCAGAAAAAACACGACAACCTCATGGTCACCCTTCGTGCTCCGGCTGGCCCTTGCGCGCAACGCGTCATGAGCGCCTCGTAGAGGGCTTCGTGCCGTGCCACGACGGCTTCGATTGAAAACTTCTCGCGAGCCACTTGTCGTCCCCTCGCACCGAGGGCTTGGGCCCAATCGGGCTGATCCAGGATTTTTCGCAAGGCCTCAGCCAGAGGACCAGGCTGTCCAGGCGGAACGAGCAACCCCGTTTTTCCCTCCGCCACGATCTCCGGAATGCCTCCGACGTCCGTCGCCACGACCGGCAACCCCGATGCCATGGCTTCCACGATCGCAATACCGAACCCTTCCGAGAGAGACGGCATCACAAACAGGTCCAGCAACGGCAACAGAGCCTCGACATCGCGCCTCGCCCCGGCAAAGACGACCCAAGGGGCAATGCCAAGCTCTTCGCTGAGCTTGTGCAGCAACCCCAAGGCTGGTCCTTCCCCGACGATCAACAGTTGGCAGCAAGGCGAGCCTCCTGGCCTGAGCAACTGAGCCATGGCCTGAAGCAAGACCGTCAGTCCTTTCGTCGGCTCATCCAATCGGCAGACTGTACCGACCACCGGCAAATTTTCCTTAAGTCCCAGGTCGGACTTCGTCGGACCGACGGGAAGCCCGCGGCGGGAATCAAACCGATCGATCGCCACGCCGTTGTAGATCATGACGTATTTCTTGTCCTCGCCTCCTGCAGTCTCATGGGCGACGCGGCGGACCGCCTCAGAGCAACAAGTCATCAGATGGGCTAAGGGAGCTGTGGCCCGGTCCGCGATCAGCCGTCCCCAGGATCGGCACTCGGCCAGTTCCCGATAGGACGAGATGACGATAGGCACACGGAGGATTTTTCCCACCAGACGGGAAGCAACGTTGGCCCAAAAAAGAAAGGCATGGACGATATCGGGCTTCTCCTCACGTATCACTGCTCCCAGTCTGTAGAGGACCCTGAAGTCCCACGCCCCAGTCCCATTCAAAGTAACCACCTTGATGCCATGCCCACGGAGATTCCGAGCGATTTCACCCTCTCCCTTGAGAGCACAGACTGTGACGACAAACTTCTTACGATCGAGCCCGGCAGCCAGATCGAGGACCTGACGTTCCGTCCCCCCGATGCCCAACCCCACGGTCAGCAACAGGACTTTCATTGGTCGCTGAGAACGGCCTGCCGATACCGGCTCGTCGTGCAAGGCCTGGCCGATCGTACGGCCAGCCTCGCCCTCTTCGCGCAGATGCCGATACCAACGTTCCATGAGGGCCATTTCTTGTTCTTGGTCCGCAATTTTCTCGATCAGAATCCGATTGTAGCCGGCCATACGTGACCGCAAGCCCGGCTCGGACAACACTCGAATCAACGCCTCGGCCAGGGCGTCGGACTCCTGGTTCACGAAGAACCCATTGACCTCGTGGCTGATGAGTTCCTCATATTGCGGCAGCCGGCTGAGCACAGGCACAGAACCGCAAGCCATCGCTTCCAGCAACGTATTGGGCATGCCGTCGGACCGAGGCACCATCACCACCGCCTCGGCCAGGTTCAACCAGAACGGCATGTCGCGATAGGGAATGGCTCCGAGGAAGACGACGCGGTCGGGCACCCCCAGTTCAACGGCCAGGCGGCGCAAGCCGGCCACGTAGTCCCGATCGGCATACTGCTCCGAGAGAACGAGACAGGCTTCAGGGACTTTCCGACAGAGGGCGGGAAGGGAAGCAATGATCCGATCGAGGTTGTAGAAAGGCTGGGCCAACCTTGGGCTGAAGATCACGCGACGGTTTTCGGCAAGCCCCCACCGTTGTCTGAGCGGACCGACATCCAACCCGCCGCGGAACAGACGGAGATCCACGCCCCAGCCGATCCTGGCCAAGGGCTGACCGTCCGGCAACAAAGAACGGACGCGGGTTTCCATATATTCGGAATGGACCGTCACAAGAGAGGCTTTCCTCAACAGCACGCAAGTCAACCGTCTGCTGTACCCTTCCTTGAAGGCGCCTTGCTCCTCGAGGACATCGCTGCCCCAAGGGGTCACGACAGAAGGAAGCCGTCCCGCCAATAGCCTCCCCCAAGCCAGTCCCCTGACATAATGGAAATGGACCACATCCGGTTTCATCCGACGCAACACCAGAGCTAGACGGGCAGCAGAGACGATCCGGCCCAGTTTCCTCGGCAGCCATGGGCAACCCACGTCAATGAGGCGACACCTCGCTCTCACAGAGGGTTCGGGAGGTTCGACGGTCACGATCGTCGTCTCATTCCCCCTGACAGAAAACCATTCGACCCACCGTCTCATAGTGATGGAATCGGCCGGTCCAACAAAACAGAGACTCAGCTTGTCCGTCTTACTGTTTTGTCCAGCCTGAGTCAGGCTGGAATCGTCGGATCGTAACAATCGCTTCAAATCCCGCACCGACCCTTCCAAGTCATGGCGGTCCCTGGCATAGGCCTTGGCCCTGGCCGACACTTGTTCCCACTCGCGATCCGATAAACACAATCGACGAGCCGCCTCGACCAGCCGTTCGAAGGAACCCTCGGCGCAGAGACCGATCCCATGCCGGCTCAGAACACCGTCCGGGTCCACGGTTAAAGAAAGAATCGGCACGCCCTGCAAGGCCGCTTGCACGAAAGTGTTGGGAAATCCTTCATAGGTTGAGGTATTGACGAAGAGCTTTGCCCCTTCAAACAGTCGCTCCATATCGTTGAAGGACACATTTTCATGGAGCGTCAGGTTGGGCAAGCCTGTGGCCACCTTGCGAAGGGTCTCGGTAAAGTCCGCCTGAGACGGATCGGTCATGAGGGCCATGACAAACCGTTCCTGTGGAAATCTGGCAGCCAAATCGAGGAATAGTTGCGGCTGTTTCAACGACTGGCTCCGACCGGCCCACAAGATCGTGGAACGATTTTTTTCAAGACCCTCCTTCGGTTCGACACT
>SCVQ01000562.1 GCA_004296865.1 Nitrospirota bacterium | reverse complement strand
AGCCCGCCCTTGTCGGCTTCTTCACTAAAACGTGAGCGTCCCCTCCACGATCATCACCACCTGGCCGCCCACTTTGACTTCTTGAATGATGTCATCATCGGACTCGATTTGAATCACGATCCGGGACGGCCGCTCCACCTCGTAGCCTTGCTCGGCAATGATCTGCGTCATCGGCCCGACCTCCACCACTCCGTACTGAACCAGATAGGCGCCCAAGGCGCCGCTGGCGCTGCCGGTGGCTGGATCTTCCAGCACGCCGATCGGCGACGCAAACATACGCGTATGGACAGTGGACGACTCCTCCACCGTCATGGTGGTGAAGACCATCATGCCGTTGGCTCCGTAGCGCGCACAGAGATCGGTGATGGCCGCGGCATCGGGCACAATCGAGCGCACCGCCGTCAGCGTCCGCACCGGCACGATCATCACGGGCAAACCGGTCGAGACCACCTCGACGGGAAGCTTGGTCCCGGTGATCACCCCCTTGGCGAGGCCCAACACATTGGCGACTTCGAAGATGTCCGTGACCCGCTCGATCGCGCCCAGGAACTGCGGCTTCGGCTGCGACATGACGACTCGGGCAATCTCGCGCTTGAGCACATGCACTTCCACAGGGAAGAGACCGATATTGCACTCATACAACAAGCGGGTGGTCGGCTCCTTGAGCGCAACGCGTCCCAGCGTGCCCAGCACAAAGAACGCACCCACGATCGGGTGCCCCGCAAAGGGAATTTCTTGGGCAGGCGTGAAAATGCGGACCTTCGCCACCGCCACCGGATCCGTCGGAGGCAGCACGAAGACGGTCTCGGAGAGGTTCATTTCCCGCGCGATCTGTTGCAGCTCCTGGTCGGTGAGCCCGGTCGCATCCGGGACCACCGCCACCGGATTACCGCCGAAAGGCTGGTCGGTGAAGACGTCGGCTTGATAGAATTTGAGGCTGCGTCGCTCTGGACTCATGGCCGGTGGTCGTACTCTAGGTCAGCCCGCGCCCATTGTCAACGCACTCTCGCAGGTCGGGCAGCACTGCCTGTGGGCGGGATCAGATCAGGCCGGCACCGGGAGCGCTTCGTAGGCTTGCGTCAGGGGGTGTCGCAGGTAATCTTCCACGTAATTTTTGAGAAATCCGTTTCGGTAGAGTTGCCGGTTGGCAAAGCCCGTATCGAGCTTGTGAAGGACTTTGACCTTCACCTTGGTCTTGCGCATGAACTCCTCGAGACTGACCCCGGCGATGTCCCGGTAGGCTCCCCGTCCGGATTGCATCACGCACTTCGGAATGTGCACCACCTTCTCGTCGGTCAACCGCCTGGCGATATCGTCGAAGGTCAGCAGGACCGTGCAATCCGAGTCCCCTCCGAGCGTCGCATTCGGCACGTGCAAGAACTTCGCGCGGCCCTTGCGGTACAGAGTCAGAATTTTGTGCACGCTCCGCGCCGTCACCACCGTATCTTTCTTGCCCAGCTCCAACGCGTCAAACTGGCTCACGATTTTTCTTCGGTTCATGAACGCCGTGATGTAGGCCTCCGTATGAATCGTGGTCATGTTCGGAAGACCGGCGTCGTAGATGCGCCGGGCCTCCTCGGGAAGGTAACGGCGCCCCCCCAACATCAGGTCGGCCGACTCCTTCTTGATCCCCCGCACCGGGGTGAGGCAGCCCATCCAGAGCACGCACGTCCGATTGACGGCGGCAATGGCCACAGCATCCTTGGACATGGTCTGAGAGTCAAAACAGTAAAAGTTGGCTGAGGACACCGCCGGGCCGTCCAGAACTTTCATGACATGTTTCACCGCGGGGGCATGCGGCATGAGCCGTTGCCGGTACGACCCGAGCGTGATCACCGACAATTCGAAGTTGATCCGTCCCGGATACTGCGCCGCCAATTGGTGAATCTTCGGCACGTGCACGAACCCGACCGTGAAAAACGTGAGGTTCTTGTCAGTGTACTTGAGAAAGTCTTCCACCCACTCCATCGCTTTGGGATGAAGAAACAAGTCCGTCCACTCCATGTACTCGTTGCCGCCGAGGCACCAGAACTGTTCGGGATCGGTCGGCTTTTGATTGATGTACTCTAGAATAAATGCCCAGTCTTCCTGGGTCGTCTTGGGCGGCTCGAGAGTCTCCCGATACGAGTGGTCCGTCTCGTAGCAAAACTCGCACTGGACAGGGCATCCTTTTCCCAGGCTGATCGGGATTTTTCCCCCATCGAGTTCGTGGCGGAGCACGTCGCGATAGTCCTTGCCCGTGAAGATCCTGGTCGGCTGGAGGATGGGAAGCGGCGTGCTCATGGGGTCGTCACGTCCTTCTCCGGTCGTGGCGGCCGGCTTTCGTCAGGTGGAACAATTGACAGGAGTCGATCCTGTTTGTCAGACTTCACACATGACGCCAGAAGACGTGCAACGTGCGCTGCAACTCTTCGGCCTAACAGAGCCGCTCACGCGCGAGCGGCTGGAGGAACAACGCCGGGCGCTCCTGGCAACCTGGCACCCGCCTCGTTATGCAAGCCTCACCAACAACCCGCGCAAGTATATGCAGATGTATAAGAAGGGCGAGGCCATGACAAAGGACGTCGAGTCGGCCTATCAGGTGCTCTCCACCTGGCTGTTGTCACATAAGCAATCGTGAGAGCATCGTATCTCGTGAAGCGTCGTTCGTGAAGCGTTGTTCATGATGGTCAGACGAGATACGCTTCACGCTTAACGAGGCACGTCCTACGAGACCGTGTGGCTGACCACGCGGGTCATGGTCGGCTCGCCGTCCTTCCCTGATTCGGCATCCCCCCTGGCCACGGGCCACGTGACCAGACCGGAGACACCGGCCGTGGACGAGACCGCCTCCCCCTCTTTGCGCTTTGCGTAGATTTGGGGCAACTGATTCGTCCCATACTTCGAAATGTAGAGGAACACATGTTCGCGGGCGTTCACCCGCACGGCCCAGGGTTCGAAATCGTGTTGATAAAACTCTTCGCATAGCTGCATGGCGTCCAGACAGGTCAGGCCGACCGGCTCGTTGAGCGTGTAGTAATAATCCAGCGGAAGATCGTATTCCTCCTGCTTGTGGATCGTGATCCCGAACCGCTCCGGGTTCCGCACCATCGGCGTGTGCCGGTAGGCCACGAAGTAGAACAACTCGACCGAGTGGATGAACGGTTGCTGCTCCACGATGAACTGCCTGGTTTCCTCGGCCTCCTCCCGGGTCTCGCCGGGAAAGCCGTAAAAGGCCATCACGTGGTTCCAGATGCCGGCCGCGGCCGCCTCCTTGAGGTTGCGCGCGATGACGGACTTCTTCACGTGTTTATCCATGAGGCCCAGGACCCGCTCGTTCGCGGACTCCATGCCGTAATAAAGCGTACAGCACCCGGCCTGGGCGGCGAGCTTCATGTCCTGCTCCTGCAGCGTCTCCTCGAACCGGATCAGCGTGGTCCACTTGATCCCGACCTGCTGCTCGACCAAGAGCTGCGACACTTTTTTGAACAGCGCCGGCGGATACGACTCGTCGGCGAAGAGGAAATGGGTGGCCTGGTACTTCTCCTTGAGGGCCTTGACCTGCCGGACGACCTCATGGGCCGGGA
>SCVQ01000561.1 GCA_004296865.1 Nitrospirota bacterium | reverse complement strand
TAGGAGTGATAGGCCGAGGCGCTGTTGCTGATCGCGAGCCCCAGCAGGAGTGAAAGCCCTAATACGGTCCCTGCCCCGATGAGAGAAGAACGGCGATGCATGGCAACCCTCTCCTGGTAACCGTGTAAGGTTCGATGAAGATTCCGTGCTGCGTTTGCCAACGCGGCTGTCGATCGTGCCGGCTGTTGTTATCATAGGGCTCTTATGAAACCGTGGTCAAGAGTCACCGCCCTGGCTGTGCTTCTCGGCTGTTTGGGCTGCTCTGAAGGAGCCAAACTGGTTCAGGAAACGGAAACGGGCGGGGTCGTCACCTATCCGTTCAAGGGCGAAAGCGGGTACATGTTCACCAAGTTTCGCAAGGAGGCGATGGATCTCATCGAACAACGTTGCGCCGGACGCTACACCATCGTAAAGGAAGGGGAAGCCACGGGACGGACCCGCATCTCTCAAGTGGTGGAGGGGGCGCCGGAGGCAGTTCGCGAGAGACGTTGGGGCCTGCAGTTTCGATGCAAGCCGTGATGCGTCAGCTGTTACGCGTCACGTTCGATATTGCCTGGAGGAGATCATCGATCGTCAGGAGGCTCAGGAGCGTCAATCCCTGGGCTTCCACCTTCGCCCGGCCTTCTTGTTCTTTCCGATCCACAATCACCAGGGCATGCTCCACTTTCAGGCTGGCGTCGCGGGCTGCGGTCACCGCCTTGATGATCGAGCCTCCGCTGGTCAGCACATCGTCCACGATCACCGCCCGGTCGCCCGGTTTCACGGCGCCTTCGATCAGCTTGCCCGTGCCGTGATCCTTGGCCTGCTTGCGGACGACAAAGGTCCGCCACTCCCGCCTGGGGCCGGCCCGGTAGGCCTCGTCGGCGATGGCGGTTGCGATCGCGATGGCCCCGATCTCCAACCCGCCGATGCAATCGAACTCCAACCCCTTGAGTTGCTCGAAGGCCAGTTGCGCGACCAGGTGACGGGGCCCTGGATGGGCCATGAGAACCCGGCAATCCACATAGAAAGGACTGGTCGCGCCGGAGGCCAGTTTGAAGCCGCCGGCTTGGTCCCACTTGAAGGACTGGGTCGTGACGAAGGCTGTAGCGAGGTCATCCTTCAGCATCGGTGGCCGCAGTATAGCGGACGATTCGATCTGATGTCACGCAGCACCTTGCTGAATTGTGCTCTTTTCTTGACCTTCCCCATGGACCGGCAGTACCGTTGAATCATTGGTTTCCGGTCACTCTCCGAACGAAAGGAGCCGACCATGATAGGACGTACTCTCCTTGTCGTCATGCTCGCTGTGGCTTCCGCAACCCCGGTTCTTGCGGGGCCGGACGAGACTCCCGGCATCGACCGTCGAGAGCAAAGACAGGAGGAACGGATTCAGGATGGGGTCAGGAGCGGAGCGCTCACGCCACGAGAGGCCGCGAAGCTGGAAGCCGAGCAAGCCAGGATTAGAGCCAAGGAACAGGCGATGAAGGCGGATGGAGTCGTGACAAGGGGAGAACGGAAAGAGCTACAGCGGGACCTCGATCGCAGCAGCAGACACATCGCCAGGGAGAAGCATGACAAGCAGGGGCGATAAGGCTGACGCGAGGGGGCAGGGCCCGTGATGCCCGACCGTCATGCCCTGCGGCTAGATCGGTTCCACCAGGCTTTTCTGGATCGAAGCGAGCATGCGATCGAGCGAGTAGAAGTGCATCGCCCTGTCGCGCACCCAGGCCAGCGGCCGGCTGTCCACCAACATGTACTTGGCCAGCGTGCGCGAATCGTCCTGCGCCGCCTCGGCGCGCTTCTGCCGTCGCTGTGCGTAGCTGTGCAGGCTGCGCTCGATGAACTTCAGTTCGGCGCGTGAGAGTTCGTCCGCCAGCACCGCCGCGCTTTCCAGCGCCATGGATGCGCCGACGCCGGCCGTGGGCAAGAAGGCGCACGCGCTGTCTCCCATGAGCGCCACGCGTCCCCGGTACCAGGTCTTCACGCGATGATCCGACAACTGCCACCAGAATCGAGCGGCGGGGTCTGCGGGAAACGTGGACACGACGCGGCATGCGTCATCGTGCAACTCTGAAAACGCCGCTGCGATCGCGTCGGGTGCGCCGCCGGTGATCGTTGGGCCTAGCACGGCGCTGGCTCCCCCGGCAATCGCGCACACCGTGCGCCGCGTGGGGTAGGTGCCCACAAGCGCTCTCGCCGCCCATGTTTCCTCGATGAGGTCGCGCTCCGTCGCAATGGCATCGGAGGTCCATACCCAGCATCCCCAACCGGTATCGGTATCCGGCGAGTCGCCGTACAGCAGCCGACGCACCGTGCTGTGAATGCCGTCGGTGCCGACCAGCAGATCGAAACGCCGCGAGGAGCCATCGGTAAACCCCGCCTCGACCCCATGCCCATCGTCAATCAATGACTGCAGCGCGCAGTTGAACCGCAGCGGAATGTCCGGCGCGGCAGAGCGAAGCAGGTCCAGCAGTTCGCCGCGCATGAGCGTGCCGAAGGCGCCGTGCTCGGCGCGGATACGCTCAAGCGAATACTCCACGACGGGCTCTCCCTGCCCGTCGCGTACGCGGTAATGACCGGCCGGCTGCGACACCGCTTCAAAGCGGTCGCGCAGCCCCAGCGCGTTCAGCACCCGGGAGCCCATCGGCCAAAGCCCCAGCGCGTACCCCGTCTGGGAAAAGTCGGCCGCCCGTTCAGAGAGTTCGACCTCATGCCCATAGCGCCGAATGAGGGCCGCAAAGGTCAGTCCGGCCATACCCGCGCCAATGACTCCAATGCGCATGAGACGTGCCTCCCTTCAGGTGAGCATAGCGTGCAGGACGACAAAGACTATCTCAGTAGGGATCTCGCGATCAATCATTGCGCACGACAATCCCCCTCGGTTTTTGCCGCACATTGCCAAGGAGAAGCGCGATGCGGAGAAATAAAAGGGTGGGTTGCTACAGGGAGGGAAGATGGTGCCGAAGCCGGGATTTGAACCCGGACACCCGTGAGGGCGCTAGACCCTGAATCTAGTGCGTCTGCCAGTTCCGCCACTTCGGCACTAAGGGATGTTGAAAATGTCCTCCAGCTGCGTTCTCGGTTCGCTCAAACCTTGCGACGTGCTCACGACAGCACGCCTCAGGTTCTCGCTCCCTGCGGCCTTGCTGGAAGGCCATTTTGAACATCCCCAGGTGGGATGTTCTACCCGCAGGCTTTCGCTTGCTACGACCTTGTTCTAGGCTTATTTGAGCATTCCGGAGTTGAACTCCAGGAGGTTGCATTATCACTGATTGCCGGGGCAGCGTCAAGCTGTGCGGGGTCACGTCGCTCGTGAAGCGTGATTGTGAAACGTGGGGGAGGCCGATCTTCTCGGTTAACGTTTAACGGGTAACGAATGACGATCTCTTTCCCAGGCTTTCGCCCTGGCGATGTCGTTCGTGTCTCCGCTCAGTACGATGCGTTCTCGCGCAAGGCCCGCGCAGGCCAGCAAAAATGGGGCTGGGATCAACGGGGCCTCGTCGGCAATTAGCACGTCGAACCGGACACGGTTGAACAGGGGGTCGGATGCGACCCGGGAGGCCGTGGTCGCGACGACGCGCTTGTTTTGGATAAAGGCCTGGCGGTT
>SCVQ01000056.1 GCA_004296865.1 Nitrospirota bacterium | reverse complement strand
ACAACAACGCCGACTGCGCACACTGACCGTTGGCTTTCTCACGCCGTTCTATTTCATTCGAGCCGGAACGCTCGTCTCCTTGTCGGCGTTGTTGTTGGCCCCGCTGGTCTTTCTCGCCCTCTTAACCGGCAAGGTCGTGTCCAAGATTTTTGGCCTCTATCCATTTATTGCCCTCTTTCGGCATGAACGCAAGGAACGGTGGTACTACACGCTGATGATGTCGACCGGGTTAACGTTCGGCACCATTTCCTCGCTCTATGGCCTGGCGCATGGCCTGGTCACACAGGAACAATATTCATTTTTGGTGGCGGCCGTCATCGCCAGTGCGGTCGTGCCCACCGTCATCGCGGGACTCGCGTTTGTTCCCACACACCTTCTGCCGAAACCAGATCGGGAGGGTAAGCCAGCACGACGACTCAATGGCCTTAGCGAGGAAGGCTAGGCGGTCGAGGTGGGGCAGGAACCAGGGTCAGCCTAATGCCTCCTGGCCCATGTTGCTTTACATGTAAATTAGGGCTTACTTCGACAGATGTTTACTCACGACCTGTACGTTTTACGAGCCTTTCCCAGGTAGGCAGAGCCAGGGTAGCTCGAAAGACTACTGCAACGAGTAAGAGCGGGTGAGCTTGTCAGCTCATAACTGAGTAGCAATAAAAGCAAATTGTGCTCTGTATGTGTGATGGATTGCGAGATGTACAGGCCAGTGATCGGACCAAAACCGGGACCAAGTTTTTACGTGCTGAAGCCCTTCCTTCTAACTAAGTAGGGGGGAGTCTTCGACCCCCTGCTCATCCCAGGATGCCCCGCGTGTCCGCCGGCGTTGGTCCTCCCTGCCCAACACTGGCGGGTTCGGGATGAGGCTGAAGAGTAGCGGCACACGCCCTCCGGACCTCTCTTCTGGGACCGATTTAGTTGTAGTCTTAAGAATCTGAGCACAAGCTGCTTCCACGCTCCCCTCGGCCTGACTTTCTGGTCATGTCTGCGTCATGCCTAATTCCAAAAATGGCTGGCCCTCAATCCACCTTTCTGTGACCGACTTAGGTTCGACGGTGCCGCGCCGTTGGCTGTCGCCAATCCGCGCGGCATTCGCCGGTGTAGCCGGCTGGTCGTTGCGGGTCTGTTGCTGTATTGCCTGATGCTCCGGTGATATATCGAACTGGGCGAGACGGCCGATCCGTCCTTCTGGAATGGTATCGAGCCTACAGTTTCGCCAAATGTTGTTTTGATGCCCCCTGATTCCACAGCCAGCTCACACATCGTCAGTAGAGCCATGGTGTCTCGCAGAGGGTTGACTCGCCTTTATGGTTCTACGGCAATGATGAATGTCGATCAATCACGTTGTCTCACTTCTTCTCACATTGCACCACCGCTAGGCATGGAGCAGGCTCATACAGCCATGAATGAGTCGATATCCTGCGTCCTCCCGCAAAACTGGACCAATTTTAGGGGAGAATGTCAGGGCGGAATTTACGGCCCGTGATCATTACTGAGCGCTTTCGCTCAAGGGACACAGTGCGAAAACGCTAAGAACTTTGCAAGTTGAGCAGTGAACGATTAAATTTGTTCGCGAGGTTGTCCCGATCTAACCATTCTTGTCTTGCATGCCGTTTGAACAATCGCGGTTGTCATCTGTGCCTGGTGCAATGGGACTAAAACTTGCATTTCCCTCTCCGCTCGCAAGTATTTATTGTTACTTTATGGAGAGGGGGCATGCAGGTTCAGTTCGAAGACTTCTGTCCGGAAAGTTTCTCATTTCATGAACATCCAGTACTCGTAATTGAAAACTTTTGGACGGTGGAGGAACGAAACTATTTCCGGCAGGCCATGGGGCAGGCCACGTGGACGCAACTTAGAGAAATGCCACGCTTGCGCGAGACCTTTCCGAATTGTGGTAATTGGATCAAGGCGGAGATGGCTCAAGCGGAAGCGCAAATCTTTCTCGACCGACTGGCGCTTCGATGCATTATGGCCTACATGGAATCCTTTCCCAACATCGTGCGGCGGCATCTGAGTTTTAGTTACTACTCGTATGCTGCAGGGGATTGCTTACTGACCCACGATGATACAGCGCAAGCCAATGGAACGGCTGCTCTGGCACAGGAGGCCGGCGCCCCGCTCCGTCGTCTTGCGCTGGTGACCTACCTCCACAATGAATGGCAGCCAGATTGGGGCGGCGAGTTGATTATCTATCATTCGATACGAGGTCAACACGCACAGCCGCACCTAATGATCACCCATTGTATTGCCCCGCAGCCAGGTTCCCTGGTGATCTTCACCGTGCCTCGATTCCACCGAGTCTCTCGAGTGGACCCCACGAGCGGGAACAATAAGCGTCTCTCCATTGCGGGATGGTTTATGACCGAACAGGAACGCTAGCCCTGGTCGCTCCTCTCTGATGGTAGATCTGGACCATTTACTCTCCCGCTCTGCTCAAACGCCTCGCAAATCTTGGTGATTCAAGATTGCAGAGCTAGGTGTGATGGTTGTAAGGGATCGCAGTTCCAACCACGACTCTCATGAACCTCGCACGCTGCAGTCAATTTATGATGCACCTTGAGAAAAACTCCAGTAGTAGGGGATTGTCTTCGGTCTGTTGACCCAAACTAGGGGGCAGGTCCCTGTGTTGGGCATGCACTCCGTTGGCAGGGGTATGGCAATTGCTATAGCTATTGAGGGAGTTACTGCGCAATGGCGAATTAGCCTAGTTTCAGCGATTTCCGGGTGCTCATGACCAGGAGCGGCACACTCTTGCTGCAAATCGAGCAGGCTAAGTCAATGATTTCTGTGCGGCGGTTGGACGACCACACTGCGACATCATCCGACAAGGAGGGGCTCATGGATTACGTAAAGCCGCAAGGGGTTGTCGAGAGCATGCTGGCCGGTGGTGTCTTGAAGCTGGACTTGCCAGCTCGACACTTGGTGATTCGAGGGATGCTGGCCGGCGCCTATCTGGGTGTGGCCACCAGCATGGCCGTGACCGTAGCGGTAGAAACCGGGCTCTGGATCGTCGGGGCCTTGCTCTTCCCGTTCGGACTCGCGCTGGCGATCCTGCTTGGGGCGGAGATCATCACCGGGAGCTTCGCGCTGATTCCCTGCGCGGCGGTCGAGGGGAAGGACAACGCCGGCATCGGCCGTATTCTCGCCAACTGGAGCTGGGTCTTTCTGGGCAATCTTTTGGGCAGCACCCTGTATGCCGTGCTCTTCTGGATCGCGCTCACCATGGCCGGAGACGTCCAGGTCTCGTCGGTCGGCGCCAAGCTGATCGCGATTGCCGAGGCCAAGACGACCCACTATGCCGAGCACGGCTCTGCGGGCCTGCTCACCGTATTCACCAAGGGAATTCTGTGTAATTGGATGGTCAGTCTGGCGGTCGTCGTGGCGTTTGCGTCGACATCCTTCACGGGAAAGCTCCTCGCCATCTGGGGCCCCACGGTGCTGTTCTTCTCCCAGGGATTTGAGCACGCCGTGGTGAACATGTTCGCGATTCCGGCTGGCATCCTGTTGGGAGCCAAGGTCACCGTGTCTAGCTGGTGGCTCTGGAACCAGATTCCGGTCACGCTGGGCAACCTGGTCGGCGGGATGTTCTGCACCGGTTTGGCGATCTATTTCACGCATCGCGGGATCACGACAGCGCCTGAGAGGGCACCTGAGAGGAGTGAGGCCGTGCTGCTCCCGCAGAGTCACAGCGGCGATCCTGCCGGCTATTCCGCCTCCTTGTCTAATCCAGCGGGAGGACTCCGCCTGTGAAGGCGTGGGATGAACGATGCCCGTGATGTTTCCCAGACGCCTGCGTGGCTGGCGCTTCGTCTTGTTGAACCTCATGCTCGGCCTGGGACACATGGTCGTGCTGTTCAATGCCGGCTCCTATGTGGCGCTGCTCCCCCATGCCGCCAGTGATCTGGGCGGGGTCTTGCCGAGCTTCGGGACCTGGGCCCAGACCGATTTCATGGTGGCGTTGGCTCTGGGGTTTCCCATCGCCCGCTGGCTGGCGTTTCGGGTCGGTAATTATCGCCTCTTCGTCGCCGCCTTTGTCGCCTATGCGGGGGCTTCGTATCTCTGCGCGACCAGCCAGAGCCTCTGGCTGTTTTTGCCCGCGCGCGTGTGTCTCGGTGTTGCCGGTGGCATCACGCTCCCTCTTGGACAAGCCCTGTGGCTGAACGAGTACCCTGACCGAAATAAGTCGTTGGGATTGGGGCTCTGGGGGTTGTTTACGTTGATGCCATTTACCATCGGTCTCCCCGTGGGGGGCTGGATTGCCGACGAACTCGGCTGGCGTCATCTGTTTTATCTGAATATCCCGTTTGCCTTGGCCATCGCCGGTATCACCGGGGCGTTGTTGTATGGTCGGGGGTTCGAGCGTCGTCGCATTCGTTTCGACCTCGTTGGGTTTATGCTCCTGGTGCTGGTCCTCGGCGGTATCCAAACGCTGCTCAATATGGGGAATGATTTTGACTGGCTGGATTCGCCCTTCCTCCGCGGCGTGCTGGTCGTCGTCCTCGTGGCGCTGCCCTGCCTGGTTGTCTGGGAACTGGG
>SCVQ01000560.1 GCA_004296865.1 Nitrospirota bacterium | reverse complement strand
GACGCTGAGATTCCAGCAGTAGGCTGGCCCACCCGCCGGTCCTGGACCCGGACGCGGCCCTCGGCCGCACGAGGACCTGGGTGGGCTGGGGCGCGTTGGCGATCTTTATCTTAACCTTTGCACCGGTGCCGTTCTCGGTGCATTAGCAGGAGGCTGAAAAAGGGAAGCAGGGGTGGCTGGATAAAACCTGGTCCTTTTGGCTATCCGCAAGGGCAAGGGTTGGAAAGGATCGTTGAGGTGGATAGAGTCATGAGGCGAACAAGTTCGATGTCCATCTGGCTCGGTATCCTGATGCTGTGGGCTCTCTCGCTGGTCTGTCATCCGCTCGCTGCCGCCGAGCGATTCGTTTTTGTGCTGGATGGAGCCGGGGTGCAGGACAATCAGACCGGCTTGATTTGGGAGCAGGCGCCTGACCTGGAGCACGATGTCTGGAGCCGGTCGGTCGAACGCTGTCAGGCCAAGGCGGTCGGCGGCAAGACCGGCTGGCGGGCGCCGACGATTCAGGAGTTGAAATCGCTGGTCGATCCGTCCCGAAGAGACCCGGCGCTTCCGTTCGGCCATCCCTTCTCGAATATCAAATCGGCGATCTTCTGGACGGCCACGCCCCATCCGACCGACGACATCGTGGCCTGGCAGGTGAGCTTTTTCTCCGGCGAGCCGGTCACCGATCAGAAGTCCGGGACACGCCGTATGTGGTGTGTGCTGGGCGAGTCCTCCGCTAAGTAGTTGCATCTGCCCACCAGGAGAATCCGATGGTTTGCCCGAAGTGCCGGTTTGAGCAGGAGGATGGCCGTGCTGTCGATGCTGAGGAGGGACGAGGCTACTTCTTGCAGCGCATGCGCGTGCCGTGCAGGAGTGACAGGGAGATTTCCTCGGCCGTCAACTCCTGGGGGAAATAGACGCCGGAGACTATGGCGGCGTTGATGCTGGCCCCCTCCAGGTTGCTTTCGCGGAAATCGATGCCGCGCAAGTCCGCCTGGCGAAAGTAGCACCCGCTGAAATCCAGCCCCTTGGCGTCCAATCCGCGCAGATCCGCATCCCGTAAATCACAGTTGATCAAATTGCTCTTCTCGCCGGCTTCTTTCCGGACGTTGAACTCTTTGACGCTGCCCTCTCGGAGCAAGCGGTACATGGGGTCGTTCGATGGTTCCATCGGGTCAGGCATTGGAGACACCTCGTCGATGGGTCTATCCCGGGCTTTCGGAGGTGCTATCGGAAGATGGGCGTGAAATCTTGAGGGGGCTAGCCGTCCTGCCGGGCTTTTTCGATCTTCGCCCAGGAGTCGCGCAAGGGCACGGTCCGGTTGAAGACGAGTCGGCCGGCCGATGAATCGGGATCGACGCAGAAGTAGCCCTGCCGCTCGAACTGATAGCGGTTTCCGGGCGAGGCGCCAGCGAGGCTCGGCTCGACGATACAGCCGGTCAGCCGCTCGAGTGAATGCGGATTCAGATTGGCCGTGTAGTCCTGTCCCTCGGGCACGTCGCCTGGGTTGGCCTTCACGAACAGGGCCTCGTAGAGGCACACGTCTGCCGGAAGGGCCTGGGCTGCCGAGACCCAATGGATGGTGCTTTTGACTTTCCGTTGAGCCTGCGGGCCGCCGCTACGCGTTTCCGGGTCATAGGTGCAATGGACTTCGACCACCTCACCGGTTCGTTCGTCTTTCACCACGCCGACGCATTTGACGATGTAGGCGTAGCGAAGCCGGACCTCGCGGCCAGGCGTGAGGCGGAAATACTTGGGCGGCGGCACTTCGCGGAAGTCCTCTTGCTCGATGTACAGGATGCGGGAGAAGGGCACCGTCCTGGTTCCTGCGGTCGGGTCCTCCGGATTGTTCACGGCCTCCAATTCTTCCACCTGGCCTTCCGGATAGTTGTCGATGATGACTTTGAGCGGTCGCAGCACGGCCATCACACGAGGGGCACGACGGTTCAGGTCTTCGCGGATGAAGTGCTCCAGCAGCGCCATCTCGACCACCCCGTCACGCTTGGCCACACCGATGTGCTCGCAGAAGGCGCGGATCGCCTCGGGCGTGTAGCCCCGCCGGCGCAGCCCCTTGAGCGTCGGGAGCCGGGGGTCGTCCCAGCCGGAGACGTGGCCCTTCTCGACCAACTCCAGGAGTTTCCGCTTGCTCATGACGGTGAAGGTGAGGTTGAGGCGGGCGAACTCGATTTGCCGGGGATGGCAGGGCGCGCCCGCGTGTTCGACCACCCAATCATACAAGGGGCGGTGGTCTTCGAATTCCAACGTGCAGATGGAATGGGTGATCCCCTCGATGGCGTCGGACAAGGGATGGGCATAGTCGTAGGTCGGGTAGCAGCACCACTGGGTGCCGGTCCGGTGATGGGCGGCATGCCGGATGCGGTAGAAGGCCGGGTCCCGCAAATTGATATTGGGCGAGGCCATGTCGATCTTGGCGCGGAGCACGTGGGTCCCGTCTGGAAATTCACCGGCCTTCATGCGTGAGAACAGGTTCAGGTTCTCTTCGACCGACCGGTTCCGATAGGGACTTTCCTTGCCCGGCTCGGTCAAGGTGCCGCGATAGGTCCGCATCTCGTCGGCGCTCAGGCTGTCCACATAGGCCTTGCCTTGCGTGATGAGCTGCACCGCATACTGATAGAGCCGCTCGAAATAGTCCGAGGCATAGAACATCTTGTCAGCCCAGTCGAACCCCAGCCAACGCACATCGGCCTGAATCGCCTCCACATATTCGACTTCTTCCTTGGTGGGATTCGTGTCGTCGAACCGCAGGTGGCAGATCCCGTGGAACTCCTGGGCGATTCCAAAATTCAGGCAGATGGACTTGGCATGGCCGATATGCAGGTAGCCGTTCGGCTCCGGGGGAAAGCGGGTCACGATGCGCCCGTGCTTGCCGGTCTGGAGATCCTGCTCCACGAGCTCGCGGACGAAATTGCCTGCCGTAGAAGACTCGGGTTCGGTCATCGGGAGAACATCCTTTGTCGGTTCATGCCACCGGCCAAGGTCTCCGGCCGTCTGGTAGTTCTATCACAACTGGGGGGCAGGAGAAATATGTGGCTCCAATCATGATACTGGCATGACGCTGGCATGGCGCTGGACGGTTGCTGCGTCAGGCTGTCGATTCAGACCTTCACAAAGACATGACATCGGGAATGAAGGCAAGCCTTGCCAGGCCCACGGCTTCGCGGTAAGCTGAAAACGTTCCGCATCGGTTCAAAAGAGTCATGCGTCAGATTCCGGTGAGCAGTCATGTACGACCACGACGATATCCTGAACAAACTCAATCACAACATCTCGTTGGGCGAGAAGATACGCTTTCTGCACGGGGCGCTGGCAGAACGGTTTCCCTCCATCGATCGCATCTCCGCCGCCATCTACGATCCGAAGAGCGACATCCTGAAAACGTTCGTCCATAGCAGCGGGGGCGACGATCCGCTCAGCCATTACCAGGCGAGTCTTGCGGAGTCTAGAGCCCTGCGGGAGATTCTTGAAAAGGGACGGCCCCGCGTGGTGAACGATCTCGCCATCTTTGCCGCAGGCGGGCACGCGCACACCCTGCAGATTCGCACCCAGGGCTATCGGTCGAGCTATACCATGCCCATGTTCCTGAACGGCGTGTTTTTTGGCTTCATCTTCTTTAATTCCTATACGAAAGACCCGTTCACGAACGACTCCCTGCACTACCTGGATCTGTTCGGCCACCTCATCTCCCTGATCATCATCAACGAGGTCAGCTCGATCCAGACATTGCTGGCGGCGGTCAAAACCGCGCGGGACGTGACCCACCACCGCGATGTCGAAACGGGTGCGCATTTGGACCGGATGTCCCGCTTCGCGCAACTGATCGCCCGGGAGATGGCGGACAAGTACCAGTTCACGGACGACTACATCGAGCACGTGTTTTTGTTCGCACCGCTGCACGACATCGGCAAGATCGGGATTCCCGACAGCATTCTGCTCAAACCCGGGAAGCTGACGGAACAAGAATTCATGAACATGCAACAGCATGTCGTCAAAGGCCGCCGGATCATCGACGAGATGTTGGAAAACTTCGGGTTTGACAGCATCCAGCACGTCGACATCTTGCGGAACATCGCGACCTATCACCACGAGGCCGTCAACGGCTCCGGGTACCCGCAGGGACTCGAAGGCGTCGCGATTCCCATCGAAGCGCGCATCGTGGCGGTCGCCGACGTGTTCGATGCCCTGACCAGCCGCCGTCCTTACAAGGAGCCCTGGAGCAACGAAGACGCCTTTACCACCCTGCGCCGACTTGCGGGCGTGTCGCTGGATCGGGAATGTGTGGATGCCTTGGAGTGCCACCGCCCCGAGGTCGAGGCGATCCAGGCCCGTTTTCAGGAAGATCAGATCGGATAATCTACGTCGGGAATGGTGACAGATGAAGGGAGAACATGCGTGGTACTGAACAAGCATAGAACGGCGACGCTTGTGGCCTGTCTGGTAGCGATCATTCTCCTGCCCCTTCAGGGCGAGGCGGCCGGCGAAACCTCCGTCCGGTCGCCTGCCGACACCGAAGCGGCCTGTGCCGGCGGTTTCCGTGGCAAGCAGCCGGCCCCGAAGGTCCTTCAAGAGGTGATCGAGGCCCATGCCAGGTGGCTGGAAGATGCCCTGGATCCGAGAGGAAAAAAAGCCAACCTCTGCGGGGCCAACCTGCGCGGCGCCCGTCTTCGCGAGGCGAGTTTGGACCGGGCCGATCTATCGGGGGCGGACTTGCGCGGGGCCGATTTGCAGGAGGCGAACCTGAGCGAGGCGGACCTCTATGGGGCGAACCTCCAGAAGGCGAACTTGTCCGGCGCCGATCTGACGGATGCCGACCTCCGCAAGGCGAATTTGACCAAGGCCAACCTGCAGGAGGCCACGCTCGCCGAAGCGGCTCTGTTCGGAGCCACCTTGACGCGGGCCAACCTGCGCGGCGCCTACATGGAAGGCATCCACTTCTATGGGGCGGATTTGCAGGAGGCCGACCTGCGCGAGGCCAGTCTGGGCGACGCCCATTTCTACGCGGCGAATCTGAGAAAGGCCAATCTGTCCGGCGCCGAGTTGATCGAGGCCGATCTCCGCAAAGCGCACCTCGATAAGGCCAACCTCTCCAAGGCCAACCTCAAGGGGGCTGTCTTGGCCGGGGCCAATCTGGAAGGCGCCAACCTTCAGGACGCCGATCTGTTTACGGCCAGCCTCCGTAATACGATCCTCGTCAAGGCCAACTTGCAGGGAGCCATTCTATCCGAAGCCGACTTGTCCTACGCCAACTTGCGCGAAGCGAACTTGCAGCGAGCGGGCATGGCCGGGGTGAATCTTGAGGGGGCCTGCCTCGGCAAAGCCGACCTGCGCGGCGCCAATCTGGGCATGGCTGTTCTGTTCGGGTCCGATTTGCGCGGCGCCGATCTGCGTACGGCCACCCTGCCGCGCGCGGTCCTGGCCAGGGCCCAACTTGCCGCGGCCGATTTGCGCGGCGCGGTGTTGGAAGAAGCCTACCTGGCCGGCGCCGACTTGGAACGGGCCAACCTGGCCACAGCCAATCTGGAAGGGGCCAATCTGGTCAATGCGATCCTGCGCGGGGCCAATCTCCAACAAGCCAATTTGCGCCACGCGAACCTCCAAGAAGCGGAGCTGAGCAACGCCGATCTCGAGGCCACGATTCTGGAGGGGGCTGACCTCACAAAAGCCTCAGGCCTGACCCAAGCGCAGCTCAACACGGCCACGGTCGGCGAGGACACCAAGCTGCCGGAGGGGCTCGAACGGCCCAAACCCAGGCAGGCTCAGCCGTAGATCAGTTCTTCCCCGTTGAAATTGCTTTGCTTGTAAGCCTGGCGCACAATTTTTTCCAGATTGCCTCGGCAGGAGACAACGACATGACGACCAAGAAGGTGTCCTCGACCTCCTTGAAAAACTTCCTGATGACTGCTCACTGGACGATATCCAATA
>SCVQ01000559.1 GCA_004296865.1 Nitrospirota bacterium | reverse complement strand
CGGGATAGACCTTGATGAGGCGCTGCGACACGCCATCGGGATCAGTTTCGTAGGCTGCGCAGTGCACCATGCCCACGCTCGGGTGTTCATCAAGCAACCGCGCTTCCTGCTCGATGAACTGCGGCGCGAACAAATCGTCGTCGTGGACGATGGCAATGTATTGCCCGCGCGCGCGATCGATGCAACGGTTCATGTTGGGAAAGACGCCGAGGTTCGACTCGTTCCGGTAATACCGGATCCGCGGATCGTTGAAGGCCCGCACCGCCTCGGGCGTCGCGTCGGGGGAACAGTTGTCCGACACGATCACCTCGAAATCGCGGAACGTCTGACGGAGGATGGTCTCCAGACACTGCTTCAGGAGAGTCGCCCGATTGTAGGTCGGAATCGCGACGGTGACTTTCGGAACCATGATTACCTCGTTCCCACCCTATTCAGCATCAGGCGGCGGGAATGCGGGTCTTCCACCAGCCGATGGTGTCGGTCAACCCGCCGACCAGGTCGAACCGCGGATTCCAGCCGACCTCCTCACGCAGGCGCCGCGTCCCGGCCCGGATCACCATCGGTTCCCCTTCCCGATAGGGCAACGCACCGAGACGGATGAGCTCCGGCTTCTCCAACAACCTGCCGATCAAAGTCGCCACCTGCGCGACCGTGACCGTGCTGCCGGAGGCCACGTTGATCGCGCCCGAGCACCCTTTTCCCACGATCGCCACCAACGCGTCCGCGACGTCATCGACATGGAGATAGTCCCTCACCTGTTCGCCCTGCGTGGTGGGTGCGGGCCGGTCTCTGAGCAGCGCAAGGACAACGGACGGCACCAGCCGGCGAGGGTCTTCGCCGGGGCCGTACACATAGAAGAGGCGCGGCCATATCAAATCGATCTTTGCCAGCTCAGCGAAGTGGCTCGCGGCCAGGAACAGCGCATGTTTACAGGCACCGTAGAGATCGTGCGGCCTCGCGGGGCTTTCCTCGTCGAGTTCGCCCTCGCTTTGGTCGTATTCAAAGCAGGTGCCCGCGATCATCACACGGGGGCAGCCGATGTCGGGCATCAGCCGCAGCAGCTCCAGGCTCGAGCCGAGTGCAGTGAGGTTGTCGATGGCAGGAGCGCCGAGCTGGCCGCCCCAGGCGAGATGGATGAGGAGGTCCGGCCGGATCGACACGAGCAGACCACGCAACGTTAACGGGGTACACAAATCGCCTTCGAGCACGGACAGCGACGGCTCGATGTCCCTGATCCGCCACCGGTCTCCGGCTGGACGAATGAGCGCCGTGACTCGGTGCCCGGCCACGAGCAGCCTTCGCGCCAAGCGGGAGCCAATGAACCCGGTGGCGCCTGTCAGGAGGATGTTCATCAGCTAAAGGTCGCGGTCAGGCCGCCCTGGTCACTTCCATACTTTCCAGGGAGCCTTGCCGCTGTCCCAGAGCAACTGCATGAGGGCCTTTTCGCGCAGGGTATCCATAGGCTGCCAGAAGCCTTCATGTTTGAAAGCCATGAGCTGCCCCTCGGCTGCGAGGCGTGCCAGAGGCTCGGACTCCCAGGGCATGGAGTCGGCGCGGATGTAATCGATGACACCCGGTTCGAGCACGAAGAAGCCACCGTTGATCCAGCCGGCCTGGGCTTGCGGCTTCTCCTGGAACTCGATGATGCGATCGTTGTCGAACGCCAGGCTGCCGAACCGGGACGCAGGGCGGACCGCCGTCACAGTGGCGAGCTTCCCGTGCGAGCGATGAAACTTGAGGAGTTGCTGCGGGTCGATGTCGGCCAGACCGTCCCCATAGGTCAGCATGAAGGTCTCATCGCCGACCCAGCTCCGCAGCCGTTTGATTCGCCCGCCGGTCATCGTGTGGAGTCCGGTGTCCACCAGGGTCACCGTCCAGTCCGGCGGGGGGGCCTCACCGTCCTGATAGGTGACGCGCCCGGTTCTCAGGTGGATCGTCAGGTCGCTGTTATAGGGATGAAAGTTCATGAAATATTCTTTGATCGCCTCGCCCTTGTATCCCAGAGCGACGATGAAGTCCTTGAACCCCCCTGCGGCGTAGATATTCATGATGTGCCAGAGCATCGGGTGGCCGCCCACCTCGACCATGGGCTTGGGCTTGTTGACGGTTTCCTCTGACAGCCTCGTCCCGAGGCCCCCTGCCAAGAGCACGACCTTCATCGGTCTGTCCCCCGCATGTCTGCGTTCCAGCCGCGCACCATTCAGACCACCCGTGGTACCGGGATGGGTATGACGAACCGGCCGCCCCGGTCGCGGTAGGCCGCCTGCTGAGCCATGACTTCCTCCGCGATATTCCAGGGCAGGATCAGCAGATCGTCAGGGGGCTGTTCGACCAGCCGATCGGGCGAGACGACCGGAATCCGAACCCCCGGCATCGCGAGGCCCTGCTTGTGTGGATTCCGGTCCACCACGTAATCGAGCACTTCCGGACCGATCCGGCAATAGTTCAACAACACCGCCCCCTTAGCCGCCGCGCCGTACCCCGCGACGATCCTGCCCTGCCCTTTCAGCGTCTTGAGAAGGGCCGGCAGGGTCTGCCTCACGGCCTCCATCTTGGAGGCGAAGTTTCTGTAAAACTGCAGGTCGCCGACGCCCCAGGTCGCTTCATCGGCCAAGAGTCCTATGACGCTGGGCCCTTGCCCATACCCCGCCTTCCGTCTGACGAACAGTCGGAGTGAGCCGCCCTGGGCCGGAATCGATTCGACCTCTTCGATCACAAGCCCATAACGATCCATGAGCCGGTCGAGCGCCGTCAGGGAAAAATAACAGAGATGTTCGTGATAGATGGTGTCAAACGCGCAGCCGTCGATCATGTCCTTGACGTATGGGACCTCGATGACGGCGAGGCCCTTCTCCTTGAGCACGAGGCTGATTCCAGCGACGAACCCGTTCAGGTCCGGCACATGGGCCAGCACGTTGTTGGCGTGCAGGACGTCGGCAGACTGGCCTCGTTTCGCCAGGGTCGCGGCGAGGTCCCGGCCGAAGAAGTCTCGCAACGTGGGGATCCCGCGCTCTTCAGCAACCTTCGCGATATTCTGCGCGGGCTCGATCCCGAGGACAGGAACGCCAGCCTCCTTGTAGTGCTGCAGGAGGTACCCGTCGTTGCTGGCGACTTCGACCGCGAGTGAGCCGCCGGCCAGGGCCTGACGCTGCATGACCCGCCGCGCGATCTCCCGGGCCGACCGGACCACCGTGTCGGAATAGGAAGAGAAATAGACGTAGTCCCGGAAAAGCAACTCCGGCGAGACAGACACCGTGAGCTGAACCAGGGTGCAGTCCGGACAGAACACCAGCTCCAAGGGAAAGGCCGGCTCGTCCGACTTTGGGAGATCCTGGGGGACCAGCGCGTTAGCCAGTGCCATGGTGCCGAGCGAGACGACGGGGACCAACTGGGCTCCCCCACAAGCCCGACAGGCAACGGTCGGCGTCATCATGGCCTGCCGCTCTCGCCTTTCCATCGCAAGCCGTCACCCAACTGTCCCGTCTCCATGAGGTGGCGGAGTTGGAGAAGCCGGTTGAACTTGCGTCCCGTGAAGTTTTCGTAGGTAAGGCTGGCCTGGCGGTAGGCTGCACTCAGCTCCCGGGCGCCTCGGCGCGCGTCGAAGCTCGGTCCAAAACTGGGGAACGTCTTCTGGAGCTTGCCGAAGTCCACCCGATAGTTGCGCGGATCGGCC
>SCVQ01000558.1 GCA_004296865.1 Nitrospirota bacterium | reverse complement strand
CCACTGATTCCACTTGTAGTAGCCCGGCCCGCAGGTGGCCACCTCGCGAGTCCAGTCGTAGGAAAGGCCCAGGCGGCGGAGCTGGCTCCTCATGTAAAGGATATTCTCGTGGGTCCATACGTCCGGGTGCACGCCGCGTTCGATGGCTGCATTCTCGGCCGGGAGGCCGAACGAGTCCCAGCCCATCGGGTGCAGCACGTTGAAGCCCCGCATGCGCTTGTAGCGGGCCACCACGTCGCCGATCGCGTAGTTGCGCACATGCCCCATGTGGATCCGGCCCGAGGGATAGGGAAACATCTCCAGGCAATAGTATTTCGGCCTGGACGCGTCCTCCGTCGCCCGGAAGGTGCCCTCCCGCTCCCAGTAGGCCTGCCAGCGGGCTTCCACAGTCGTATGTTCGTACGATCGGCTCATAAGCAAGGAAAGAATCTAACATAGACCGCAGGGTGTCACAAGATTGGAGCAACCCAGAAAGGCGAGAGGCAAGAGGCACGTGGCGAGAGGATCGGACCCAGCGTTGACCTGCCTCTAGCCCCTTGCCCCTCGTCCTGGTACAGTGCTGCAGCCGGCCCTTGTGGACGGAAGGAACAACCATGGGCTTTTACGCGGACCATGTGTTTCCGTACCTCATGGACTGGACCATGGGGACGCGCCGATTCCGGGAGTTGCGGCAGCAAAGCCTGGCGTCCGCTCGGGGCTCGGTTCTGGAGATCGGATTCGGCACCGGGCTGAACCTCCCCCACTATCCCGATACCGTGACCGAGTTGACGGTCATTGACCCGGCTGTGCTTCTTCCCACGAAGGTCGCCAAACGGATCGCGTCAGCCGCCATGCTGGTCCAGGTGGCCCACCTGAGCGCCGAGACCTTGCCTTTTGAAGACGGGCGGTTCGACTGCGTCGTCAGCACCTGGGCCCTCTGCACGATTCCCAATGCGGTAGCCGCCTTGCGGGAAGTGCGCCGCGTGCTGAAGCCGGAGGGAACCTATCTATTTTTGGAACACGGTCGCAGCGACGATGCAGGGGTGGCCGCATGGCAGGATCGGCTGAATCCCATCCAACAAAAGATCGGCTGCGGCTGCAACCTGAACCGGCCGATCGACGCCCTCGTCCGCGAGGCCGGACTGCACGTGCATCATCTGGAGCGGTTCGTGTTTTCCGGCGTCCCCCGCATCGTAGGGGAGATGTACCGCGGCACGGCGACGGCCGCGAGAGCAGAGAGCGCATAGCGTAGGGCGTATGGCTTCAGAGCCATTTCCCGCCATAGGCCATGAGCCATAAGCTCCGATCATCGGCTTCAGGGCATCAGGACATGAAAGGTCTCGATGGATCGGAACTGGGCGGACGATTGGGGCGGGAGCTGCGAGCTGGACTTGGACCGATGGTAGATGTGGCCGATGCCGAACTCCTGCGCCGCGGCCAGGCAGGATTCGTCGTCATCGATATAGAGGGACCGCGCCGGATCGAAGCCGATGAGCTGCTGGCAGGTCGGCCAATACTCCGTTCGCATCTTCAAAAACCCGATCTCAAATGCGGTGACGATCCGGTGCACGTGCTGATCCACGCCGGTCCGCGCGACTTTGATCTCAACGCCGGACTCATGGGCATTCGTGACGATATGCACGCGCTTGCCCCTCGCCCGGATATAGCCGAGGAACTCCACGGCGTCGGGATGGAAGTCAATGAGGTGGTCGAACTCCTTGGTCAGCGCCACGACGTCAATGTTCAGAGTCCTGGTCCAGTAGTGCAAGTCCGTCCAGTCCAACTCCCCTTCCACCGACCGGTAGAGACGGAGCAATGTCTCCAAGGCTGCTTCGAACGATAGCCCGTGCTTGCTGGCGTACCGACGCGGCAACTCTTCCTCGAAAAAGAAATTATCGAAGTGGCGGTCGAGCAACGTCCCGTCCATGTCCAGCAGGACGTCGTCCACATCATCCCAGATCAATCTATTTGCGCCCTCGCCCGTGAGCGTCATGGACGGGCTCTTCCTTCTTGGCACGAATCGGCTTTCATGCGGTGTACGGCCATCATAACAACTCGAACCCTTCCAGCTTGCCTGCCTGCTGATCGAACGTCACGGTTCGCTCACACCCGTGATGACGATTGAGCGTGCCGAGCAGGCAATCCGCGAAATCCGCTTTCCCCTTCTGGTACAAACGGAATGCCGTCCAGGCAGCTTGTATATCCTCGACCTGAAATTGGCTTGTCCGCAAGACTTTTTCCA
>SCVQ01000557.1 GCA_004296865.1 Nitrospirota bacterium | reverse complement strand
CCACCGCCGCCGCCTCCTTGTCCAGGCGAAGCTGATAGGCCAGTAACATGGCGGCCGAGGCGATCGTGGCGATGGGGTTGGCCAGGTTCTTCCCGGCAATGTCGGGGGCGCTGCCGTGAATCGGCTCGTACATCCCGGCCTTGGTACCGATGCTGGCCGACGGCAACATCCCGATGGAGCCGGTCAGCATGGCCGCTTCGTCGCTGAGAATATCGCCGAACAGATTGGTGGTCACCAGGACGTCGAACTGCCTCGGGTTCCGGATGAGCTGCATGGCACAATTGTCGACATACATATGCGTCAGTTCGACGTCCGGATAGCCCTTGTGGACCTCGATGACCACACGCCGCCAGAGCTCGGAAGACTCCAGCACGTTGGCCTTGTCCACCGACATGACTTTCCGGCGACGCTTGCGCGCCGCCTCGAAGGCCACCGTGGCGATGCGTCGGATCTCTTCGGTCGTGTACACTTCCGTATTGATGCCCCGCTCGCCTTCCGCCGTCTTCTCGATTCCCTTCGGCTTTCCGAAATAAATCCCCCCGGTCAGTTCGCGTACGACGAGGAGATCGATCCCCTCAATCACCTCCCGCTTCAACGTCGAGGCATCGGCCAACATGGGATAGAGCTTGGCGGGACGGAGGTTGGCAAAGAGGCCGAGTTGCTCCCGCAGGCCCAGCAGGGCCCGTTCGGGACGGAGCCGGTACTCGAGTCCTTCCCACTTGGGGCCGCCCACCGCGCCCAGCAGCACCGCCTCGCTCTCCTTCGCCAGCGTGAGCGTCTCGTCCGGCAACGGCACCCCGACCCGGTCGATGGCCTGGCCGCCCACCAGCCCATCGATGAACTCAAACGTATGGTGAAACCGCTCCCCGACCGCCCTGAGCAACTTGACCGCCTCAGGCACGATCTCCTGTCCGACTCCATCGCCGGCCAACACCGCGATGCGTGCGTTCACTCGATACTCCCTTCTCGCCGTACCCGCCCGGGTATCCGCCAAAACAGGGTCACTCTACCCGCGATCTGCGCGTCAAATCAAGCCGACTTTCTTCGCCGGATCGGCCTCCTGTGAGGTCCAAAAGGCCAGCTTGTTGATGGCATTGAGGTACGCCTTGGCCGAGGCGACGATAATGTCCGTATCGGCCCCATGACCGATGGCCGTCTTGCCACCTTCCTCGAGCCGCACGGACACTTCGCCTTGCGCATCGGTGCCGCCGGTAATGGCCTTGACCGCATAGGAGAGCAGATGGCTCTTGGCCTGGGTCATCGCGGCGATGGTGCGGTAGGCGGCGTCCACCGGCCCGTCGCCGGTCCCGGTCTGTGTCACCAGCCGGCCGTCGATCTCCAACTCCACTGTGGCGGTCGGCACCCGGTTGGTCCCGCTCTCGATCTGCAGGGCTTTCAGCACCACGCGCTCGGGAATGCGCGCGACTTCTTCGGAGATGATGACCTCCAGGTCCTCTTCGTAAATCTCCTTCTTCTGGTCCGCCAACTTCTTCACCCGTTCGAAGGCGCGGTTCATCTCTTCTTCGGACGGCTTGTAGCCCAATTCCTCGATCCGTTTCCGGAAGGCGTGGCGGCCGGACAGCTTCCCCATGATCAGCGTGCTCTGGACCAGCCCGATCGACTCGGGCCGCATGATCTCGTAAGTGCTCTTCTCCTTCAAGAGCCCATCCTGATGGATCCCCGAGGTATGGGCGAAGGCATTGGCGCCGACGATCGCCTTGTTCGGCTGGACCACCATGCCCGTGATCTTGCTGACCAGGCGGCTGGCTTTGGAGATTTCCTCGGTGCGGATGGCCGTGTCCGCTCCATAGAAGTCCTTGCGGGTCCGAAGCCCCATGGCAATCTCTTCCAGCGCGGCATTGCCCGCCCGTTCCCCGATCCCGTTGATCGTGCATTCCACTTGCCCGGCCCCCTCAAGAACGGCTGCCAGCGAGTTGGCCACGGCCAGGCCCAGGTCGTTGTGACAATGGACCGAGATGACCGCCTGGGCGCTGTTTCGGACCTTCTCGCGGATGCCGCGGATCAGCAGAGCGAACTCCTGCGGGGCGGCGTAGCCCACCGTGTCCGGAATATTCACGGTACCGGCGCCGGCCTCGATCACCGCTTCCAGGACCTCATAGAGGTAGGCGGGGTCGGAGCGACTGGCATCCATCGGCGAGAATTCCACGTCGTCCACGTAGCCGCGTGCAAACCGCACCATCTCCACCGCCCGCTTCAGCGCCTCGTCCCTCGTCATGCGAAACTGGTGCTTGAGGTGGATGTCCGAGGTCGAGAGAAACGTATGGATGCGGACCTTGGGCGCCCCCTTGAGCGCCTCCCAAGCCCGCGTGATGTCCTCCGGCTTGGCCCTGGCCAGGCTGCAGACGGTCGGCCCCTCCACTGTCTGCGCCACCTGCCTGACCGCCTCGAAATCGCCGGGCGAGCTATAGGCAAACCCGGCCTCGATGACGTCCACCCCGAGCCTGGCCAGCTGCTTGGCGATCATGAGTTTTTCCTCGACGTTCATGCTCGCCCCGGGCGACTGTTCCCCATCCCGCAAGGTGGTGTCGAAGATCCGGATCATGCGCGTCATGTTAGGCTCCTTCCCAAAATGCCAACAGCGGCATTATAACGATGCTCCATCAGCATCGTCCCAAAACAAAAAAGCCTTCACCCCCAACCCAGGGACGAAGGCTTGCGCGCTCCGTGGTACCACCCTGATTCGGTGCCGGCCTCGACGAAAAGCCTCGACACCCTTCATGGCCCCGACCCGGCCGACTCGCCGCGCGCCCCGTCACGGGGGATCAGGATTGGCCAATTACCACCCACAAGAACGTGGGCTTCACGGGCCCGGCTCCAAGGCGAGTTCGGCGACCGACGGGCTGGTTCGCACCCTGTCCACCCTGTTGCACGTGGACGCCACCAGCTCTCTCGACCGTCGGGATCGCGTACTACTCCTCTTCTCAGCCGCTCTACTCTTTCGCCTCTGTCAGGGGCTGCTCCGATCCAGCCCTTTCCTTCTTGCCGAACGCCTTGACGAGGAGGCTGCCCCCCTTTTCAACGACCCCCAAGGCCGCATATCCGGCCACGATGACAAACAACATCACCTGGGGCCAAGCCACCACAAGCATCAGTGCAAGGATCGCCCAGACGAGATAGTTGAAGTGGTGGTCACCCTTGAACTTGAGGTCTTTGAAGCTCCGATACTTGATCGTGCTGACCATGAGGAACGCCAGCGTCAGCGTCATAATCAAAATCAGCAGGGGTTTGACTTCCGCCCCCATACGAAGAATGTGATGGTCGAAGATGACCAGCGTCGCAATGACGCTGGCCGCAGCCGGAATGGGCAAGCCGGTGAAATACTTGCTCTCCGAGGCGGCCGCCATCACGTTGAACCGAGCCAGGCGCAACGCGCCGCAGGCCACAAAAGCGAACATGACCGCGGAGCCCGCCATACCGTGGGCACTCAACGCCCAGGAATAAATCAGCAATCCTGGCGCCACGCCGAAGGACACGAGGTCGGCCAAGGAGTCATACTCCACGCCGAACTGACTGGTGCTTTTCATCCACCGGGCGGATTTCCCGTCCAGCATGTCAAAGATCAGCGCCACCATGATCGCGATGGCCGCCGTCACGTAGTTGGCGTTGAAGACGGCCAGGATCGAAAAAAGTCCGCAGAACAAATTGCCGGTCGTCAGCAGGTTAGGGATCAAGTAGCCCCCCCGCCGGCGTTTGGATTCTTTCGTGAGCGGCTTGCCGTCTTTCATGAAGGTCCCGCGCATCACGCCTCCATACCAAGCTTGCTTGGGCCGCCGCGTTCGATCAAATCGCGGCGGAAAGTCATTTTGCCTCTAGTGAAATATCCGCCAACTCGGCCAGGATGGTTTCGCCGCCCTTGACATGCTCCCCGACGCCGACCCGCAGCGTCGCCCGTAGGGGAAGGAACACGTCCATCCGGGAGCCGAACCGGATCAACCCGAACCGTTCTCCACGGCCCACTCGCTCGCCGGGGGACGTCCAACAGACGATCCGCCGTGCAATCAGCCCGGCCACCTGGACGCAGAGCACTTTCTGCCCCTGCGGGGTCCGAATCATCAGCGCATTCTGTTCGTTCCGCAACGTGGCCTCCGGTCGATTAGCCGCGAGAAACCGCCCGGGCTGATAGACCACGTCTTCGACCGTCCCCTCACAGGGGATCCGGTTCACGTGCACATCGAACACGTTCAGAAAGATGCTGATCCTGGTGCTCGGCTCCTTCAGAAACCGCGGTTCAAATTCTTCCGCAATCGCGATGATCCGGCCGTCACCGGGTGACACGACCGCACCCGGCAGAAGCGGCACGATCCGCCTGGGGTTGCGAAAAAACCAGGCCGTGAAGAGCGCGACGACGCCCAGCACCAGCGTGGGCCCCGTCCATCCCAGCGCGCCGGCCAGCGCTGCCGCCCCGCCAGCCGTCGCAACGAACGGGATCCCCTCTCTGACGATGGGAATGCCGACGGCGCGGTCAGCCATCCGCACGCTCTCCGCCTGAGCGGACCGGGAACGAGTTCCACACCTCAGTTCTTGGCCTTATCAACGAGCTTGCCTTTTTTCAACCACGGCATCATCGCCCGCAGCTTCGCCCCGACCGTCTCGATCGGATGAGCTTCGCCCTTCGCCAGCAACGCATTGTACACCGGCCGATTGGCCTGGTTCTCCAGCACCCACTCTCGGGCGAACCGCCCGCTCTGGATTTCCTCCAGGATTTTTTGCATTTCCTTTTTTGTCTCGTCCGTGATGATCCGCGGCCCCCGCGTCACATCCCCGTATTTGGCGGTGGTACTGATCGAGTAGCGCATGTTCGCGATCCCGCCCTCATAGATCAGGTCCACGATCAGCTTGACCTCGTGCAGACATTCGAAATAGGCCATCTCGGGGGAATACCCGGCCTTCACCAGCGTTTCGAAGCCGGCCTGGATCAGCGCGCTGATCCCGCCGCACAGCACCGCCTGTTCCCCGAACAAGTCGGTCTCCGTTTCCTCCCGGAACGACGTTTCGATCACCCCGGCCCGCCCGCCGCCGATCGCGCTCGCATAGGCCAGGCCGACGGCCTTGGTCGCCCCGCTGGGGTCCTGATGGATCGCCAGCAGCGCCGGCACCCCGCTCCCCTTGGTGTATTCCGAGCGGACCAAATGGCCCGGCCCCTTGGGCGCCACCATGAACACGTTCACGCCCGCGGGCGGCACGATCTGGCCGAAGTGGATGTTGAAGCCGTGGCCAAAGGCCAAATACGCCCCGTCCTTCAAATGGGGGACAATGTCGTTGCGATAGATCGCAGCCTGGGCTTCGTCCGGCGCGAGGATCATCACGACGTCGGACCCTTTCACCGCATCGGCGACGGGCATGACCTTGAGCCCGCTTGCCTCGGCCTTCCGCCAGGACGCACCTTCCCGCAGCCCCACCACGACGTTGACGCCGCTCTCTTTCAGATTGAGGGCATGGGCATGGCCCTGACTGCCGTACCCGATGACCGCCACTTTTTTGCTGCGGATCTGCTGAAGATCCGCATCCTGATCATAATAAATCTTCATGAAAAACTCCCGGGTGAACGCGGCCGGGCGAGAGATCGCCCGGCGGATTGGCTCTGGTCCGTACGGCTCGTGGTCAGTCTTTGGCGACGCGCTTCGGCTGCACCGCCGCAGGTCGGATCGGCTCCCGCGCGATCGCCACGCGGCCGGTCCTGATGAACTCCTTGATTCCCAGCGGTTGCAGCAAATTCAGGATCGCCTCGATTTTCTTGACGTCCCCCGTCACCTCGATCGTATAGGTGGTCGGAGTGGAATCGATCACGTTGGCGCGGAAGATATCCGAAATCCGGAGCGCTTCGGCCCGGTCCTCCGGCTTCGTATGCACCTTGATGAGCGCTGTTTCGCGCGCGACGAATTCGCTTTCGTTGAGGTCCACGACCTTGATGACGTCGATCAGCTTGTTGAGCTGCTTGACGATCTGCTCGATGATCCGGTCATCGCCCGTGGTGGTGATCGTCATCATGGACATGGACGGGTCAAGCGTGGGCGCCACCGACAGGCTCTCGATGTTGAACCCGCGCCCACTGAAGAGGCCGGCCACCCGCGACAGCACCCCGAACTTGTTTTCAACGATGACCGAGATAATGTGTTCCATCTTCAGATTCGGAGCTTATGGCGTATGGCTGATGGCCTCGGAGCGCTCCGCTCCTGCTAGCGGCCATTAGCTATTCGCTATCGGCTCTTTGCTCCTACGCCGTGAGGATCGTGTCCTTGTCTTCTCCCGCCACCTTCGCGCCGGCCGCCTGTTTCTTCTTGAGTTCCGGCGGATCGGACAGGAGCATTTCATGGTTGCAGCCACCGGCCGGAATCATGGGATAGCAATTTTCGTAGGGATGAACCGGGACGTCCACGAGGACCGGTTTGTCCACGGCCAGCGCTTCGCGGATGACGTCATCCACCTCCGACACCTTCGTCGCACGCAGGCCCACGGCTCCATACGCTTCCGCCAGCTTGACGAAGTCCGGCACCGTATCCAGGTAGCTGGAAGCGTAGCGCCCTTCGTAGAAGAGGTCCTGCCACTGGCGGACCATGCCGTGGAACCGGTTGTTGACGATGATGACCTTCACCGGCAACTTGCTGATCACCGCCGTCGCCAGCTCTTGCGTGTTCATCTGGAAACTGCCGTCCCCCGTGACGCAGAGCACCAGCTTGCCCGGGAACGCCGCCTGCGCACCCATGGCAGCCGGAAGCCCGAATCCCATGGTCCCCAACCCGCCCGACGTCAACCACCGACGCGGCTGCGCCAGCCTGAAGTATTGGGCCGCCCACATTTGATGCTGCCCGACGTCCGTGGCCACGATCGGATCCCGGTCCCTGGTGAGCTCAAACAACCGCTTGATGATGTGCTGCGGCTTGATGGGACCGTTCTGGTCC
>SCVQ01000556.1 GCA_004296865.1 Nitrospirota bacterium | reverse complement strand
GACTTGCTCAGAATCCGTTTTACCGATTCCAAAGTCGGATGGGTTGTGGGGGAGCGGGGGAGCATCTTTCGCACGACCGATGCGGGTTTTACCTGGGTCGAACAGGAGAACGGAACGAAAGCCGCTCTCTATGGCCTGACGTTTCCAGATCCCGGTCGCGGATGGGCCAGCGGAGAACGGGGAACGATTCTTCAGATCACTGCCAGATAGCAAAGAGCAAATGGCGTAGAGCCAATAGCAATCGGCTATCAGCCATTAGCCATCAGCTCTTTGCCCGGTATCATCCCAATTCTCCCAGCCGACTCTGGATCACGCTCAAAGATGCCAGGGCTGCGGTTTCGGCCCGCAATATCCGTTTTCCCAGGGTGACCGGCAGAAAGCCGCATGCCTGGGCCTGGCTGAGTTCCTCCTTCGTCCAGCCGCCTTCCGGGCCTACCGCGATCAACACGCTCTCGTCCGGTTTCGAGGGCAACGCCACCGTGGCGACGCTCTGGCCGTCTGATCTCTCGCTCAGGATCAATCGGCACGAGGTCTGCTGCTGGGTTTCGAAGAAGGTCGCCGTGTCGCAAGGCCCCGCGATTGTCGGAACCTCCCAACGCTCGGATTGCTGAGATGCTTCGAGGGCGATCTTCTGCCAACGGTCCTGCTGGGAGCTGTGCCGATCCGTTCGCGGTCGTACAACGGTATGGCTTGTCACGATGGGAATCAGTGAGGCCATGCCGAGCTCGGTGGCTTTTTGAATAACCCAGTCCATCCGATCTCCTTTGAGCAGGGTCTGTCCGATGATGACGGAGGGATGGACCTGGGCGGGACCGACAATCTGCTCTAGGACCTGACCCGTGACCGATCGCCGATCGAGATGAGTGGCGTTGATCAGATAGCGTTGCCGCCGCTCGTCTCCAAGCCAGATGGTTTCGCCGACGCGGAGACGAAGGCTGGCCCGCAAGTGGTCGCAGAGGGGGCCGGTAATCGTGACGGTTCCGTTCTGAATCTGATCGGCGGTGACGAAGAAGACCGGCATAATTTGAGAGGATGAGGGGTGAATCGCCAGACGAGAGACGCTTTACGGACGACGCGTCACGGAATCGGCAATCACTCGAAGAGCGTTTTCATTTTATCGAAAAACCCGTCCCCGTCTTGATCCATGCTCATGCCGCTTTCCTTCGCGAATTCCGTCATCAGTTCCTTCTGCTTGGCGGTCAGCTTGGTGGGGATTTGAATCTTGATTTTCATGACCTGGTCGCCGGTGTCCTGTCCCTTCAGGCTGGGGGCGCCCAGCCCCTTCAGGCGCAGGGCCTTGTCGTGCTGCGTGCCGGCTGGAACCTTGATGATCGTATCGCCTTTGAGCGTCGGAATCTCCACCTTGCCGCCGAGCACGGCCGTCACGAAGCTGACCGGAACGTCACAGACGATGTCGTTACCCTTCCTGGTAAAAATCGGGTGGGGCTTCACCGTGACGGCGACGTAGAGGTCGCCGGGAGGGCCGCCGCTTTCGCCGTGCTCGCCCTCGTTGGCCAGGCGGAGGCGCATGCCGGATTCAATACCGGCTGGAATGGTCACCGACAGCAGCCGCTCTTTGTAGACCCGTTTCCGGCCGCGGCAGGTTCCACAGGGGTCCGAGATGATCTGGCCGGCCCCTTCGCACTGGTGGCAGGGGCGGCTGACGCTGAAGAAGCCCTGCTGGAAGCGGAGTTGGCCGGCTCCTTTGCAGCTGCTGCAGACTTTCAAGCCCGCGGCGGTCTTGGCCCCGGTCCCTTTGCAGTCGCGGCAGTGTTCCCATCGGGGAATTTTCAGCTTGGCATCTTTGCCGTAGACCGCCTCGTCGAAGGATAGTTCCAGGTTATATTGGAGATCGGCCCCCCGCTCCGCACGCTGTCCCCTGCGCGTGCCGCCGAAGAAGTCCTCGAAGATGTCATTGAAGACGTCGCCGAAGCCGCCCCGCCCGAAGTCGAATCCCTCGGCCCCGCCGCCTCCCTGC
>SCVQ01000555.1 GCA_004296865.1 Nitrospirota bacterium | reverse complement strand
GGCGCACAATGATGTAGGGCACCTTGTGGGTGCGGTGCCATCCGAAGATCATCATGTCAGCCGCTGCCTTGCTGGCCGAATAGGGATTGCTGGGGCGCAGCGGGTCCGATTCAGTGTGCTTTCCGTTCAGAAGGTCCCCGTATACCTCGTCGGTGCTGATGTGGATCAATACCGGCATCTCGTAGTTGCGCTTTCCCCGAATCAGCTCCAGGAGGTTTTCCACTCCCATGATGTTCGACCAGGTAAAGCGCGCGCTGTCCACAATGCTGTTGTCGACATGGGTCTCCGCGGCGAAGTTGAAGACGTAATCGACGTCGTAGAGGTGATCCATCTTGGCGATGTCGGTCTCCAGGAAGCGGAACGACTTGAACTGCCCAAACTCCTCCAGCAGCTCCGTCCGGGCAGCGTAGGTCTTCTTGTCCACCCCCCACACCATCCAGTTTCGCTGCAGGCAGGCCCGGGTGAAGTGCGACCCGATGAACCCCAGACAACCGGTGACAGCCACGACTTTTCGTTCCATCATGCTCCCCCTCTCATCTCCTTGGGCGCGTTCGCGCTCTCGAGGATCCGGACATCTGGAATCGGCAGGATGAAGCGTCCCGCGTACCCGACCGCCTGGCAGCGGCCCCGGATCTCGGGCTCGAAATTCCAGGCCAGAAGCAGAAGATAGTCCACCTTGGCCGATACAAGCTCCTGGATACCCGTGATCCGCATGTGCGCCCCCGGGGTGTACCAGTCCCACTTCTTCGGATTGTCGTCCAGGACGACCGGCACGAGCTGGCTGGTCATTCCGAAAAAGTTCATCAAGGTGTTGCCCTTGGCGCTAGCGCCGTAAGCCCAGATAGTCTTCCCCTCCGCGTGCAGCCTCCCCATGAGCTTGAGCAAGCGCTGCTTGTTGGCGAGGATCCGTTCCCCGAAGGCCTCGTACCGCCGAAACTCCCGGATGCCGAATTCTTGCTCCTTCCGCAAAAATCGCTCTACGCTCGCATCGAACGGATACTCCCCTTCACGCCCGACGAAGACCCGAATCGTGCCCCCGTGGATACCCTCGAAGTACTCCACTTTGAAGATCCGCATCCCGTGCTTCCCCATCAGGACCTGCATCGGGTGGATCCCGATATAGGAGAGGTGCTCGTGGTAGGCCGTGTCGAATTCGTTTTTTTCGATGAAGTCCAGGACGTAGGGACACTCGATCACGAAAAGGCCCTTGGGGGACAGGCACCGGTCCACCGCCTGGACAAAGCCGTGCACATCGTCCGCATGGGCGAACACGTTTGTGGCGGTGATGACCTGTGGCCGCCCGTATCCGGCCACCACCGCCTCCGCCGTTTCGTGCGACCAGTACGTACAGAGGGTCGGAATCCCGGCCTTGCTCGCCTCGGCAGCGAGGTTTTCCGCCGGGTCTACTCCCACAACCTGCATCCCCAGATCCCTGAACTTTGAGAGAAGGCACCCGTCGTTGCTGGCGATGTCGAGGACCCAGTCGCCTGGTCGGCACCCGGCCACCACCGCCGCGCTCCCGGCCAGATCGACGCAATGGTTGCGGAATGTCTCCGTGGTCGAACTCACATAGAGGTACTGCTTGAACATAAGGTCTGGGTTGACCACAGTGGTCAACTGGGACAACCCGCAGTCCAGGCAAATTTGCAGGGCCAGTTCCTCACGGAACTCCTCGGCGGAGAGGTCCCCCTTCCTCAGGTAGGAGTTGGCCAGAGGCGTCGAGCCAAGGTCCAGGTACACACGCAGGTTCCCCGAGCCGCAGATCCGGCAGTTCAGTTGTCGCTTAGAACGAGGCGTGTCCATCACAGACTGTGATCCCTTTGCCGCACGTCCTGGCCCCTGGGCACTGAAACGCCATCAGACCCTGGCTACCGCTACGGACCTGCCGAGATACCCCTCCGGTAGCGAGCCACGTCGAACGCGTCGGCCCAAGCCGCATGCCCAGTCCAGGAGAATGCTTGAACCGATTCCTGACCGTGGGGCGGGTGAAGGAGAACGGACTGGGCCCGATCAACCTCAAAATCTCAAACGTCGAACCCTAATAAAGGCCCCGTAGCGACGAGTACATGCTGTTTTCACACTCGGGCAGCCCGCAATACCTACTTGAAACCGTCACAAACTGTCAAGTGCTCTGCCCCCGCTGGAGACCGGGGCCGACGATACGGTTCCAGACACCATCCGATCGAGTGCCGCTCTCCCCTCCCGGTGGAGCAGTAGGAACAGGGCCAAGAGGATAAACGGCAGGACCTGTAGCTTGTATCGCATCCCACCGCCGAAGTTAGCCAGCACCACCAGCCCGTAGACACCCGCCCAGACCAGAACATAGGTCAGAAGCCAGATGAGCAGGGGACACGCCAGGTAAGTCCAGCGGAGGTACCTGAAAGCCGCTACGGTGAGGACAAGCAGCACCGTGTTCTCTATGGCAGCGATGGCCACCAGCACGCTGTTTATGTCGAAGGGCAGCGGTCTGAAGAGC